>NZ_JBVVQO010000002.1:224148-368132 GCF_055811215.1 Mesorhizobium sp. WSM4819 | reverse complement strand
GCTGATCTACCGCTACGGCCCCAGCCGCGAAAGGGCAAAGTGGCAATGGGCGACATGGGGCGCCTTCCTCGCGGCTGTGGTGTGGATCGCGGTCTCGATAGGATTCTCCTATTACCTTGAAAACTTCGCCGACTACAACGCGACGTATGGAGCCCTGGGGGCAGTCATCGGCTTGATGATGTGGACCTGGATCTCCGTGATTGTCCTGATTGTGGGTGCGGAGCTGAATGCCGAGATGGAGCATCAGACCGCCAAGGACACCACCACAGGTGCGCAGCAGCCGATGGGTGCGCGAGGTGCCACGGTCGCCGACACGCTGGGCGGATCGGCCGATGCTGCCAACCAGCAGTCGCGTTCGGGCGAGCGCAACACCTAATGCGCAGATCACGTGAGATCTCCGCAGAGCCGTAGAACGCCCCGAAATCAGCGTCGAAGGTCTGGCTGGGGTGGAAAGTTGACTCAGCGCGGCGTGTCGGCGAATGGCAGGGCAACCACCTGATGGTCGTCCTCGAGGACGATATAGCCGGGCCGCTTCGTCCGTAGTTCATCGATCCTGATGCGCCCGCTTCAACGAGAGCGACAATTGGGCGTAACCTCCGAACATGCTCGTCCGCGCTGGCCTTGACCTAAGAGATCGCCGTCCCTTGTGCACGGGGATGATGTGATGCCGAAAACCGCGTCGGTTCTGCCATGTTGGTCTCGAACCACGACAGTTGCTCCGCGAGCGCGAGTTCTTCAACGCTCGATGCAGCAGCCGGGATCTCTGCAAAGAGCATAGGCGACTTTGAACACGCCGCTATGATGGCCGAAAGGCGGGTGCGTCGACTGCGTGAAAAATCGAAGGAACGTGCCGCTCATCTCAATTCCACCGTCAATGGCGCGATGAACATCGCCTGCGTGCTCGCTACAGACGAGCATGAGTTCGAGAGCGGCGCCATCAAGGCCAACGCACCGGTCGCCGAAAGCCACTACCGCAAGGGGACCGGTGAAGGTCGGGAGGCAGTCACTGCAGCAATTTTCTCGCTGAAGACCAGGGCGCGCTGTAAAGAGACCTCGCTTCACGAGGTGGAAGGAATACGGAACACGTCAGCGATCTTTGTCCTACCTATGACGATATGAAGTTCCTGTAGGGCGGCGTTGCCGACGTTAGCAACCTGTGATTTCTACTGTCATTTTGACTTCGAAGTTCGCCCGAAGCCCGAAATCAAAATCAACCGAACTCGAAATCACGACACTAGGGCGTTGTGTCGATTCAGCGCTGGTCCAGCTTCTTCGCAGCCTCCAGCTGCTTCGATTCGATTTCGTCCAGCACTGCTTCTGGCGCAATGTCCCTCTTAATCTCGCCGACTTCTATATCGCTTAAGGCTGGTTTTGCATTCAACCGATCCGCTATCGAATCGACAAGTTCAGTAAGTTTTGTGAGTTCGTGCTCCGTCAGCAGGCTCACCTGAAGGTCCAGATCCGCCCGTTTGTCTGCGGCAGTTGACATCCGGTTTTGGCTGATCAGTACAAAGGTCGAGAGAAATATGGCCTCGACGGAAGCTACCATGGCCAATATCACGAATGTCGGATCAAATGGCGGAGTGATCGGTATCCAGCCCAAGTTCGAGACGATCCAGCCGCCATACACGGCCAAGTGAAGATACACGAAACGCATACTGCCCGTAAAAGAAGTAATCGCCTCAGCGATTTTCTCTTCCAAAGTTGCATCGCTGGCTTCTTTCGCCCGGCGCTCCTCAATCGCTTGGATATTGCGTTTCAGTGCTTGGCTGAGTTCAGTCGGAGGTGGCGGAGGCAACGTTGGAGAATCCATGGAACACCCGTTGGATAGCTATCGGTCCTGCCACTCTGGGCAACGTACAAATCATGGGTATTCGACTTTGTTCCCGACTAGAGCCGTCTAATCATTGGCTCTCCTCATTTACTCGGGCGATTTCGGGGTCTTAGACGCTTGGCGTCGCCATTGCTAAGGAAAGGCAGGGTGATCTGGCCGCTGAGCGTCTTTCGCTATGGTCGAGGATTGAAGCTAGTGAGTGCAATCGGCGCCTGGGTCCGTATCCTGGTGAGGCACCACGCGAATTTCGTTCTCCGAACACGAAGGCGCGTCACCAGGGCAAGAGAACCGTGTCAGAAACTGTTTTGTTCGCGCCGGTCACTTGGCTAGGACCGCTTCTCATTGACCAAATCTGATGCGATAATGGGGGAGAACAAGTCCGCGCTTAGGAGGGGCCACAAACGCCCGCTCAGCGGCTGCCTCGTCCTCCGCAACGCCGAGGAAGGCCCGATCGACCATGAATGGCAACTGCAAGCGCTGCTACCGAACAATCAGTTCGGCACGCCCGCTTCGGAATTCGTGCTTGGCAAGGAACGACACGATCGCCGCGGCAATCTTTTTGCCGCCCTGTTCCGAAGGCTCGATGGCGTTGACAAAGTCGGCGTCCTCGCCGCAGACAATGCGAAGGTCGATAAGCGGAACGCCGCGCACGGCGGCTGCTCGTGTGATGCAATCGTTGAGGATCGACAGGGCCGTTACCGCAATGCGTCTCTGGTCGGGGTCGGCATACCGGACATCGTAGATCGAGCAAATCGCGGTCGGCAGCCCTACAGCCAGAACGGCATCCAGCGTCGACATATACTCCAAGCAAAACTGCTCTCTAATTTCGGCGAGCCTCAGCAGAGTGTCGGCAACGGACCGCGATGGAGCGTTCAAAACGGAGGAGACGCCGAGTGCGTCGTTCCCTCCCACGCTTACCACCAGATGAGTGGCGTCGGATGGCAGGCGGTTCAGTTGCCGGCCCACATCCGCCATGACGCTGCCGTCAACGGCAAGCAGCATGGCCAACCAGCCGATCGGGAGCTGACGCAAAACGTGGGCCAATAGATCTGCTCCATCGGCCACATAGGCGCTGTTGTCGAACACCGAATCGCCTAGTAGCACAACCTTGTTCATCGTCCCCACGTCCTCGGCGGAAACAGTTTGTACGGTGGAAAATGCTTGTCCCGCGGCGGCGGCCAGCAACAGGCTCCTGCGCGATATCTTTACCAGACTGGCATCTCCCACGACTGTCGCTCGTGCGCGAGCCTTCAGTGGCTGCTGTTCGAGTTCGCTCCGCTTTCCGGATCAATCGTCCGCCGTCCTCTCCTCTTCCCGCCGCTGATACGCAAGAGCCAAAGCGGCCGCTATGGCTACTCCCGCGGCGCCCAGCAGGAGTTTGTCTCGAGTCTCCTGATCGCTCATGACGCCCTGAACAGCCGATGATGCCCGGCCGGCTGTGGCGGCTACTCGCTGGGCCGCCTCGCCGGAGGTCTGCCGCATATCGTCGATCATGTTCGGCGTCCCGGCGCTCCAATCCCGCACTCTCTCTTTGACGGCGCCGGCCAGCTCAGTTGTTTGCTCCTTCACTGCTTCCGCCGTCTCGGCGCCCAGTTCGCCGACCTTCTCCGCCAGCTCGCCGGCTTGCTCCTTCAAGCGCTCTGTGGCGTAGGAGAAATGATCAACTTGCTCGCCCATGTCTGGTATTGAAGGTGTCCGCAACAGGCTGAATAGTCCCGCTCCGATCAAAGCAGTTGCAATCGGCGGACGGTGCAGGAGACGCCAAGCGAGACCAGCCCCAATCACCAATGCGGCGCTCGGGTTGGCTGCCGCCTTTGCCTTGAGATCATCGACGATCCCCTGAGCCGTCGACTGCGCGGTCGATCTTGCTTTTTCGACCAGCGCGTCCTTTGCCTCGAGCGCCTCTTGCTTCAGCTCGTCGGTAAACTCGGACAATGTATTTGGCGATCGCAGCGTCGACAGATGTTCGGCGAGCCTAGCCCGGGCTGCCTCTACATCATGTTCGAGCTGGCGGAGACTTGCCTCACCCATTATGAGCCTCGCTTGCCGCTAGACCGTCCGGATTTGCTCGGCCGAGAGGCATCCGATTGTGGCGATTGGTCCGATTTGGCCGAGTTATCTTGCGAGCGGCCCATGCCGCCCGACTGGGGCATGCCGCGCTGAGCCGATTGAGCGCGCGATCCACCCGAACTCGCGGATGGCGCCTGCGCGTGCTCGCCCGACAAGGCGCTGCCGAACGCACCAGCCACGTCGCTCGCAACCTCCTTGAGGCCATCGGCATCAAGGCCGCGCTCCTTGGCTGCCCTCCTGAGACGTTTGCCCGCCTCCTCTGTCGATTCCTTTAGCCGTTCGCCAGCCCTTTCTGCGGTGTCCGTCAGCTGCTCTGCGGCTGGGCCAAGGGTCCGGTTCTCAATGTCAGTGGTCCGGAAGGCAGCTGCAACAGCCGCCCCGGCGGCAAAACCGAGCAGCGCCAGCGTCAGTGGCTGCTCTTGCGCCACACGGTTCATCGTATCTTGGAGCGTGGATTGGGCCTGCCGGGCGAATTGTTCCGATGTCTGGGAGACGTTGCGTCGCGCCTCGTCCGCATATGTCGATGCCGAGGATGCGTAGGAACTTGCGGTTGCCGCCACCTTCTCGCCGATCTCGGAAACATATTCACGTGCTGCCTCTACCGCCGCTGGGGCGCCGCCTTCTCTGGTTTCCGCCTCGTGTCCATCGGGGCGCGTGCTCGAAGACCTTGACTGAGCCTTTCGGTGGCCATTGTTTCCGCGGGATTCCTCAGCATGCCCGAAGCTACTGATGGCCGATGACCCGCCGCGGCGCATCAACAATGCGCAGCCGGCCGCAACGAGGAGAAGACCTTCCGGGTTGTTTTTGGCGGCGCCGATGAGCCATTCCGCCGTTCCGAGATTGGCCGTACGTGATTCGCGGCTCATGACAGATGCTCCTTGGTTGTCGAGATGTCCTGCTTGATCTGATGGATGGAACGGGTCGGCGTTATCTCCTTGTGTGCGTCCATGCGGCCCTTGTAATAGGCGAGCGCTCCAGCCCCGGCCGTGATGGCGGCAACAATCAGGCAGGACCAGTGCACTGCGATCCCAACGCTCGCTATCCCGAAGACAAGCGCCTGCACTGCCAAAAATGCCGCGATCAGCCCCAGCACGCCAGCAGTGGACATCCAAATACCCGCCCGAAATTTGGCGAAGAGATTTTCAGACAACTCCGCGCGCGCCAGTCGCAGTTCCTTCTGAACAAGATCGGCAAGGTCGGCAACGACGTCGGACAGTGCGCGAGGAAGCGTGGAATTCTTGAGCTGCTCATGTGCCATGGAATTCGTTCGCTCCTTGCCGGTTACGTTCGTGCATAGGCTCGTTGGAAAGCGGCGACGCCGGAGGTGCGCTCTTCAGCGTTCGAAATGTCAAAAAGCCCGCAAGGGCGGCAAGTCCGAACACCAATGCCGGCTGACGCCTTGTCAAATCGGAGGCGGCGCGGACCAGCTGATCGACCGACTGGTCCCGCAGATCGTCTGCGTACCCGTCGATTCGGTTGGCGAACGTACGGACCACACCGGCGACTAGCGGTGCGCTTTCGTCGAGGTCCTCGGCAGCGCGTTTTGTCGAGCTTGCGAGCTGACCCATCACCTCGGCACCGCTGCCGACCTTACGATCCAGCATTTCCTTTACTTGGCTGGCAACTGTTGACGCACCATCCGCGGCCGACTGCTTGACCGTATCGGCTGCCTCTTGAGCCAAATCGGATGCCTTGGAGAACGCGCCGCCCACTGTTGCCCCAACGTCCTTCTTTGCACTGTCATCTGGTGTCTTGGGCGCGGAATCCCGTTCCATGTTTTGGTTGTTCATAATTTCCTCCATTGACTGACAAAACTGCGGGAAAACCCGTTGGTTCCTTGGAACTGCTCAAACAATGTAGATAGCGGTCTGGCCGCCTGGCAGCCCCTGTAAGGCGGCCAACTTTTTGCCGGCGCGAATCTCTTTCCACCCTCGACCCTGGACAGATGGTCGTGCAGGCAGCGTGCTTCAAATTAAGGGGTGCCTGGACGTGCTGAAGGGGAGTAAAGCCGTCGCCTCGGGCCGGAGGGCGTTCATCTCCCGAAGGATATGCGCATGAGCCCTACAACAGAATTCTTCGAAAACTGGCTACAGGAGAACGTCGGCAACCTTCCTGCCAAAAGCGGCGTGAGCATTGCCGCCTTGAGCTCAGCAGTTCGAGCAAGATGCCGAAGCGGCAGGCTACGGTCACGCGGTACGAGAAGACAAGATCGGCAACGTCGAGGACGCCATAGAGAAGGCGCTGGAACGGGCTAGGACTGGAGAAGAGGCGCAAGTTGCCGTCCTGGCCTGAGGAAGTGATCTTGCGCCGGTCATGGAGGCCTTAGCAGTCAATGACGCGAAAAGCGGGCCGCAGGGCTCTGGATTCCGCTTCGCGCCCCTGCAACCGCCCCGCCTCAGCGTTCGCGCAGAGCCGCCGCACTGGGCCGGCCACGTCTAGACCGGCTCCGCCCGTCACGCCCGGGAGGCACGTTTCCCTTCGCCGAGTCGTCGCTGCACCGCCAAGGCGAACGTCGTCGCAACGAGGATCTATCCCCAGCGCGGCGAGCCCCGGTTCGTCAATCAGCGTCACAGCCTTCGATGGCTCTACCCAGACACGTTACGCTCGCGCCGCTCGGGCCATTTGGACAGCTGGCGCGTTCAATGGCCACGAAATGCGCGGCGCAACGGCCCTACCTTGCCTTTTCGCATCTCCTGCGCGACTAGTCCCCCGGCAGCCAAACCCAGAGCGAGCGCTACATACGCAGCTGCGATGGAGCGCTTAGAAAGCACTGTCTCCCAGCCCGGGGTCAGCCGCTTCGGCACAACGAGATAGTCCACAGCCGCAGCGATCGCCGCTACCGCGGAGGCATCGCGAAGCATCAGTAGCGGCGACCGCGGATGATTTCTGGCGAGCCAAGCCTCGAAAGGAGCGGCCCAGAATATTGCCGAAGCATGATGGGTGCCGAAGCCGACCGCCGTGTGCGCGAGGTCGGCCTTCCTAACCGCACCAGCCTTGTCGCCGTGGAGCCAGTGGCTGGTGGCGTTGGTCGGCTGCAGCGCCGACTTTCCTTCGGTTTTGGCCAGAAGGGCGAGGAACGCCGCCGTCACAACACTTGCGACCGTGCCGGTCACGCCTGTCGAAAGTCCAGTCTTCAGCAAGCCGTTCACATTAACCTCCGTAACTCTCCCTCTTTTTAACCGCCGAACCGAAGCTCAGTTCCCGACACCTCCATTAACGGCAAGGAGCTGTATCACAACTGAAGTGTCAATCCGCCGACGGCGCGTTCTTTTCGCGTCTGTCAGGTGATTGCGACCGCCCGGGTATACGGTGGTAGAAATCATTTTCTGCGCCGCCGCCCCGGAAGAGGTTTTCATTGAAATTCCGCCAAGTTTTACACTGCCATCGCACATTCATCGATGGACTGCGGCAGTTGCGGCCTTGCTGCGGGTGTTTTCGCCTCTTGCGGCTTCACTCTTTGCGGCGCCTGGAAAGCCGGCGGTGATTTAGGCGAACCTGCCGGCCCGCAGGCTCAAGAGCAGCAAGGGCCATTGATCGCCCGATATCGGCCAGCGGCGATGACGCGTCGGCTATGGCGAGCGGCAATGTCAATGCGCCCCGCGTCCAAGCCACCTGTGCCGCAAGAATCCCCTGCGCAAGGGCCGAAATTTTTTCGCTCACCGCCTTGACGGTTTCCGGCCGACCTGAAACCAGCGAACCGGTTGCCTCGGCAACCAGGATCGGCAACCGCAACCCCACAACCCAGGGCGCGAGCATCAGGTTCTGGGCAAGAGCAATCTCAGCGCGGACGCGCCTTCCTCGGTGACTGGCCAACACTCGTTACTCCTTCTGTTTGGATTTTGCGGGTCCAGATAGGCGGGCCGGCAATGACCACCAACAACATGCGCCTGTTCAGGGTTCCATAGCCCAGTCCTTCCGTCTCGGCCCGTTCTCGTCAACGAGCTTGTCCATGCCGCCGATTAACCGCAGTCGAAAGCAGATGGTCGCTCGTCTCAAGGGCATACGGTCCCGTTCTCGACATAATGACATGACAAGCTTCAGCAAATTGATTGTTACGGCAGGCCTCGCATCGCGGCTTTGTTCCAAAAATAAAAAAGCCCGCCGCACCTTTCGGCACGGCGGGCTGTCCTCCCAGTCGCTCACGTCATTCGATGATCTTAATGATTTTGCGTGTGCCCGGGTCAACGACAACGGTCCGGTTGTCGACGACAACGGTGCGGTATTCGGTGTTGGGGACTTCATGAAGCTCGACCGTCTCGGGCAGGGTTGAGCCGATGTTGAGCTCCACTCCAGGGATTTTGACCGATGCGAGCGGCTGCTTTTTCACGTATTCCCTGATGACCGTCTCCTGTTCAGGCTCGATGACTACGTCCTGAGCGGCAGCGGCACCGATGCCTGCCAGCAGCAAAAATCCCGCGGCTGCAGTGGAAAGATGCATTCTCATAACTGTCTCCTTCGTGAGGGCTGATGCGCTGAACGGGATCGCCTTAGCGCCAGGTATCTAACCTCAGGCAGCTGCATTTGTTCCCCTTGAGGGACTTTGGTCTGACGCGCGACAGGACCTAGTCTCGCCTGTTTTGGCGTAATAGGCCGGACATAGCGCCACCCGGAACCGCCGCTGCGCATAGTCGTTGATCACTGCAAGTTCACGGGAAGGAGCCCATGGAAAATAGTGTCCACCAAGCCCGCTGGTTACTCGCTCCGGTCTTCGCAGTTTCGATCACATTCCTGGCGATTGGAATAATCGTTAGCTAAAGGCCAACCAATTTGACATCTGCGCAGCTAAGTCCCTTCCTGCGCCGATAAAGGAGCACCCGCCATTCCTCGATTTGGCGGGTGGCCCGTGCGGCTGAGCAAAGTTCACCCGGCGGAGGCCTCTCAGTGGTTCAAAGTCAGAGGGGCGGAGTCACCTCACAGCAGGTCTTCGGCAACCCCGTCGAATTTCCTGAGGCCTATGCTTGGAGGCTGTCGCTTAAGAAGCCCCTGTTCACTTGCGGCCGCCTTGAAGGCATCGAACGCGGCTTGTTGGGTGCAGTGTCCGGCCAGGCAATCCTCGATCATTCGAATTGCTTCAAGTCGGGATGGCTTGCCCATGAATGGCCATGGTTGCTGAAGCGCCGTCTCAGCATCAGGGATCGACGCAACCAGCATCGATCTGTCATTCAGGTAAATTGTAATCGGAATAAACGCCGGCATCTTTGTCGCTCTCCAGGATTGAAGGCGGCTAAACGCGAAGACATGGCGGTGGTTGCATGAATGTTCGTCGGGGCAGTGGTGCTCTTGATTCGCCGGGTCCAGGCCGCGTTGCTCGGCGCCAGGGGCTGGACGTCCGAAGAGCCCTGATAGTTTCGGTTCCTGAACGGAAAAGCCCGCGCCTCACGAGGGAGGGCGCGGGCTGATCGGAGCATCACCCGACCGGCAGCAAATCTTGAGAGGGACCAAGACCATGCTGCACGCCCCGAACTTCCGGCTTGAATCTATCTTCCAGCGAAGGGTCGAAAAAAAGCGGCGAAAGCAGGACCTTGGTTCCGTCTACCGACCCAACGGCAGTTTCGACGCTGAGACAAGTTCGTCCTCGTCAGTGATACCGGCCGTATAATTTGCAAGGATCCGGGACGCGAGAGCCTCACGTAGATGTTCGGAGTCGCCCTCCCTTGAGCCGGTCAAACACACGGCCCAGCGTAGCCACTTCGGATGCACTGAAGACGCCAGCTTCTTTAGCTTTTCGATAAATCGGCATACCACCTCTCGGGCTAAAACATTCTGCGCAACTAAATACGATTCAGGACATCTCGGACAACCAAAAAGCCCAGGCGCCTTTCGGCACGGCGGGCGAGACGCCTTAGTCGTTCACCGAGCGGCGATTATAATCTGAACAGACCCGCTCACCGCTTTGCAGCTAGCGACTTTGCTTCCCGGAGCAGAGATGCCCAATGGAACCCGAGGAAGGAGATAAGCTCTCGGGCCTGTTCTTCGGTGATGCCGGTCTCTTTGACCAAGCGTCGAACGACGATTTCAGGGTTGTTCGGCGCTCTATTCTGTTCGTCAGCCATAGGAGAAACTCCTTACGCTGTAACTTCGCTATCTGGCGCTTGTTCCCAAGCGCGTGACTAACAAAAGCACCGAGTTAGCCGTAGAGGAATGGAAAACCGGGTAACGCCTTGTTCGAGCCATCCCGTTCTTCGGCCGCGGCCTTACGGCACGTCAATGAAAAGCCCGCGCCTCTGGCCGAGAGCGCGGGCCCGATCGGTGTGGGGCCGATCTGCAGCGGGCAGCGAAGAGCACGCCAACTGGTCACAGACAATTATTAGAATTCTCTAAAGTTCTACCCTGACTAAGGACCGTTTACAATCATAGGTGGGACGATTCCCAAACCGGCGGAAAGTTTTCTCTTGGGAAAATCAAGTCTGCTTTAGGCCTGCCTATCACTGGCAGGCCTGACAACTCGCGCGGATCCCTGAAAAATTCGCCGTATTCGGCTAGTCTGAGACTGAAAACCCCGGCAACCGCCGGGGTTTTCAGCACACTGACTGCTAATAATACCAGTCCCAGACCCAAACACGCCTGCGAAAACACCGTCTGCGCAGACGGCCATATCGCCAGGCACGACGACAGGCCCTTCTCCAAGCCCGCCGTCGGCGCCGCCGCCTGCGGTGCCAGCTCCGATGTCGGACCGGCTCCGCCTGAGTATCCTCATCTTCGAACGGCTCTGTCTCCAGCGCGTCGAGTTCATCGAGGATGCCACTTCTGGCGCTCGGTACGCCGGCCACCGCGTTGATTGGCCGAACTGCGCTCGCAAGGGCTGCTGCCCCAGCAACGCCAAACACTCCTGTCAAAAATAATCGCCGATCCATGGAAACCTCCAATTTCAAAGCCAGCGAGACAAGGTCGCAATTGGGAAATAGCGCGGTGGATACAAAAGCAAAGTCAGATGCGTTTAGAGAGGCTTAACGGTCGGCTCCGCGAACATGTTACGGTCCCCGAAGCGATGACTTCGTCAATTCTCGCCATGCCGCATTGCACAATCACGCTTCGTGCGCAAAATGCGGCATGATCCGGAAATCCCTCACCGTCCTGGTGATCGACGAAAACCACATCCGCGCCGCCATCATCGAGGCGGGATTGCGGGAGGCCGGGCATGAGCAGGTCACGGTCGTTCACGATGTTGCGGGAATAGCGCGGCGCATTGCCGAGATCGAACCGGACGTAATCGTCATCGATCTCGAAAATCCCAACCGCGATATGCTTGAAAACATGTTCCAGCTTTCGCGCGTGGTGAAGCGGCCGATCGCCATGTTCGTGGACCGGTCGGATCAGGCTTCAATCGAAGCTGCGGTGGAAGCGGGGGTCTCCGCCTATGTCGTCGACGGGCTGCGCCAGGAGCGCGTCAAGCCGATCCTCGACATGGCGATCAGCCGCTTCAACGCGTTCTCGCGGATGGCGCGCGAACTTGAGGAAGCCCGCAGTGAATTGGAGGACCGCAAGGTCATCGACCGCGCCAAGGGCATCCTGATGCGATCACGCGGCCTGTCGGAGGACGCGGCCTATACGCTTCTGCGCAAGACCGCCATGAACCAGAACCGCAAGATCAGCGAAATCGCGCAGAGCCTGGTGACGGCGGCAGGCCTTCTGGATCCCGGAGAGAGTTGAGCATGGCGGCCGAACACCAGATCAATGCCGGTTTCATGCCGCTCTTCGACAGCGCCGTCCTTGTCGCAGCGAGGGAGATCGGCTTTGCCGCGCGCGAAGGCGTCGACCTGACGCTCAGCCGCGAAACCTCTTGGGCCAACATCCGCGACCGCATCGCGATCGGACATTTCGACCTGGCGCATATGCTGGGGCCGATGCCGATCGCTTGCAATCTGGGGCTCACCCCACTCGCCTCCGACACGATCGTGCCGTTCTCGCTGGGGCTGGGCGGCAACTGCGTAACGATTTCGAACACGCTCTGGGCAGGCATGGCCGCGCACGGCGCCTTGCCCGATCTCAATCCGGCGCGGGCCGGCAAGGCCCTGGGAGCGCTGATCCGTGAACGGGCAAATGCCGGTCGCGACCCGCTGCGCTTTGCGGTCGTGCATCCGCACTCCGGACACAATTACGAACTGCGCTACTGGCTCGCCGCCTGCGGCATCGATCCGTCGCGCGAAATAGAAATCGTCATCGTGCCGCCGCCCTTCATGGCCGACGCACTCGCCGCCGGCAGGATCGACGGCTACTGCGCCGGCGAACCGTGGAACAGCGCCTCGGTCGTCGCCGGCACCGGCCATATCGCCACGGTCAAGGCCACCATCTGGAAGACCAGCCCCGAGAAAGTCGTCGGCGTGCGCAAGGCCTGGGCCGAAAAACACCCGGAAGCGCTTTCGGCGCTGCTGCGCGCGCTCCATCACGCCGCGCGCTGGTGCCAGGATCCGGCAAACCGCGGCGAACTGGCCGCCCTGATGGCGCAGCCTTCCTTCCTCGGCCTTTCGCCGGCGCTACAGATGCCGATCCTGACCGGACATCTCGCGCTGGGCGGCGGCGCGGAACTGACCGTCGAAGACTTCTTTCTGGCTTTCGGCAAGGCGGCAAATTTTCCGTGGAAAAGCCACGCGCTGTGGTTCTACACGCAGATGGTCCGTTGGGGGCAGGTCAAGCACAGCGCTGCCCACATGGCGCTCGCGCGGGACACCTACCGGCCCGACCTCTATCGCGCAGCGCTGAAGCCGCTCGGCGTCGCACTTCCCGGCGCCAATTCTAAGGTGGAGGGCGCGCTGGCGTCTGCCACACCTGTCGGCTCCGCCGGCGCCAGTCTGGTGCTCGGCCCCGATGGTTTCTTCGATGGCCAGATATTCGATCCCGACGAGGTCGACGCCTACATTGCCGGGCAGAAATTGGCGCGCGCCGAAGCCTGATCATTTTCGCGCCATTCTTGTGCATTGCACAAAAATTATGCGTGCAACGGCGCTAATGAACAATCTTTGGCTTGCTCGCCCAACGGGCCAGCGCGCCGATGATTGTGGCATGCCGTTGATCTCATTGATGTTTGTCATCCATTCCGAAACTGGCACGGTTCCTGCATTGCAATAGGCAGACTCTTTTCGGGTCACGGAACAGGCGTCCAATGGCGGGCGCTACAGGCAAAGCTGCCGCTCAGGTCAACACGCGATCCCGGATGGACGGACGCGCGCGGCCTGGCCGGCGGCTTTTTTTGTTTTGACCGAGCACGGCAATCGACGGCGCTGATCCCAAGCAGTGCCCAACGGGAGACGACGATGACGAAACGCATCAAGACTGAAGCCCCTCTCGAGGGCATGACCCGCCGCAATTTTCTGATGGCAAGTGCTGCCACCGCGGCAACCCTGGCAGCGGCACGCGCGCTGCTGCCGTCTGGCGCCTATGCGGCGCCCGCGGCACCGGAAGTCACCGGCGCCAAGCTCGGCTTCATCGCGCTGACCGACGCGGCGCCGCTGATGATCGCCAAGGAGAAGGGCCTGTTCGAGAAATTCGGCATGCCCGATGTCGAGGTGCTCAAGCAGGCCTCCTGGGGCGCGACGCGCGACAATCTGATGCTCGGCGGCGAAGCCAACGGCATCGACGGCGCCCATATCCTGACGCCGATGCCTTACCTGATGCATACCGGCAAGGTGACGCAGAACAACCAGCCGATGCCGATGGCGATCGTGGCGCGGCTGAATTACGACTGCCAGGCGATTTCCGTCGCGCAGGAATATGCCGGCACTGGCGTCGGCCTCGACGCCTCCAAGCTGAAGGACGCCTTCGCGGCCAAGAAGGCCGAAGGCAAGGAGGTGAAGGCCGCCATGACCTTCCCGGGCGGCACCCATGATCTCTGGCTGCGCTACTGGCTGGCTGCCGGCGGCATCGATCCCGACAAGGATGTCTCGACCATCGTCGTGCCGCCACCGCAGATGGTCGCCAACATGAAGGTCGGCAACATGGACGTGTTCTGCGTCGGCGAGCCATGGAACGAGCAACTCGTCCATCAGGGCGTCGGCTTTACCGCCGCCACCACGGGCGAGTTGTGGAAAGGCCATCCGGAAAAGGCGCTCGGCCTGCGCGCCGCCTTCATCGACAAGAACCCGAACGCCACCAAGGCGATCCTGATGGCCGTCATGGAAGCCCAGCAATGGTGCGAAGCCATGGAAAACAAGAACGAGATGGCGGCCATCATCGGCAAGCGGCAATGGATGAACGTGCCGACAGCCGACATCATCGGCCGCCTCAAGGGCGACATCAATTACGGCAATGACCGCGTCGCCACCGGCACCGACCTCTACATGAAGTTCTGGAAGGGCGGTGTGTCCTATCCGTTCAAGAGCCACGACAGTTGGTTCCTCGCCGAAAACATCCGCTGGGGCAAATTCGCGGCGACCACCGACATCAAGGCGCTGGTCGATCAAGTCAACCGCGAAGATCTGTGGCGCGCGGCGGCCAAGGATCTTGGCGTTGCTGCGGCCGATATCCCGGCGTCTCCATCGCGCGGCGTCGAGACCTTCTTTGACGGCAAGATTTTCGATCCGGCCAACCCGTCCGCCTATCTCGACAGCCTCAAGATCAAGGCATCGGCCTGACGTCGACGGCAAGCGCCGCCGCTGCGCCGCTTGCCAGTGCTCAAGGAGCTTTTTGCGAAATGTCTATTCAAGCCATCGAGGACACCAAGGTGAAGGCGTTCCCCGCGCCTGCCAAGCCTGCAGAGGTCATAGCTTTCACCGCCAAAGTGGGGCGCCGCTTCGATCCCGCCGCGATCGCCGGCAAGCTGGCGAGCACGCTGGTGCCGCCGGCCGTCGTCATCATCGTCATGCTCGTCGTTTGGCAGGTCGCCTGCTCGTCGCCCAATGCCAGCTTGCCGCCACCTAGCCAGGTATGGAACGAGGCCTACGATCTGATCGCCCATCCGTTCTTCGACTATGGTCCGCAGGATATCGGACTGGCCTGGCGGGTGCTGATCTCGCTGCAGCGGGTCGCCATCGGCTTCGGCCTGGCTGCCATCGTCGGCGTCGCGCTCGGTGCGCTGGTCGGCCAGTCGATCTGGGCGATGCGCGGCCTCGATCCTGTGTTCCAGATTCTGCGCACCGTGCCGCCGCTCGCCTGGCTGCCGCTGTCGCTGGCTGCCTTCCGCGATTCCAGCCCGTCAGCGATCTTCGTCATCTTCATCACCTCGATCTGGCCGGTGATCATCAACACTGCCGTCGGCGTCCGCAACATTCCAGAGGATTATCGAAACGTCTCCCGCATCCTCAGGCTCAACCAGCTCGAATTCTTCGTAAAGATCATGGTGCCGGCCGCGGCACCTTACATCTTCACCGGCCTGCGCATCGGCATCGGCCTGTCCTGGCTCGCCATCGTCGCCGCCGAAATGCTGACAGGCGGCGTCGGCATCGGCTTCTTCATCTGGGACGCCTGGAACTCGTCGCGGCTGCCCGACATCATCGTCGCGCTCGCCTATATCGGCGTCACCGGCTTCTGCCTCGACCGCTTGGTCGCGGCGGCCGGCGCCTTCGTCACCCGCGGCACAACGGCAAAGTGAGGAGAGGCGCGATGACGGCCTACCTGAAACTCGACCATATCGACAAATCCTTTGCCCGCGGCGGCCAGGTCAGCGAGGTGCTGAAAGACATCCGGCTGACCATCGACAAAGGCGAATTCGTCTCCATCATTGGCCATTCCGGCTGCGGCAAGTCGACCTTGCTCAACCTGATCGCCGGGCTGACCAGAGTCTCCGCCGGCGCGGTCCTGCTCGAGGACAAGGAGGTCGACAGCCCCGGACCCGAGCGCGCCGTGGTGTTCCAGAACCACAGCCTTTTGCCGTGGCTCACCGTCTACGAGAACATCAATCTGGCGGTGTCGAAGGTGTTCGGTTCGACCAGGACCAAGGCCGAGCGGCATGACTGGATCATGCGCAATCTCGACCTCGTGCAGATGGCGCATGCCAGGGACAAGCGGCCCGCCGAGATATCGGGCGGCATGAAGCAGCGCGTCGGCATCGCCCGCGCGCTGGCCATGGAGCCGAAGATCCTGCTGCTCGACGAGCCCTTCGGTGCGCTGGACGCTCTGACGCGCGCCCATCTGCAGGATGCGGTGATGGATATCCATTCGAGGCTTGGCTCGACGACGATCATGATCACGCACGATGTCGACGAGGCGGTGCTGTTGTCCGATCGCATCGTCATGATGACCAACGGTCCAGCGGCGACCATCGGCGAGGTGCTTGCGGTGCCGCTGGCCCGGCCGCGCCGGCGCATCGAGCTTTCCTCCGACCGGACCTTCCTGCGCTGCCGCGAGGCGGTGCTGAAGTTCCTCTACGAACGCCACCGCGTCGTGGAAGCCGCGGAGTAAGGCCATGACCGAAAAACGCGTCATCATCTACAATTGGCAATCTGCATCGGCAATGGGCAATCTACCGCATTGCACAAATATTATGCTGCTGTGCAAGGCATTCTGACTAATCTTTGATCCGCTGCCGGGCTTGGTCAAAAATCGCGCGGCTGCGGTTCACATTGATTTAATTCGATAATCTGGAGCGCTGTCGAATTGGCACGCTTCCTGCTTTTCAGATTGTAGGTCCGAAGGGCCAAGTGACACGGCGTCCAATGGCGGGCGCCACAGGCAAAGCTGCCGCTCAGGTCAATACGCGATCCCGGATGGACGGACGCGCAAAGACCTGACCGGCGGCTTTTTTTGTTTTTACGCGATCGACGGCGCTGGTCCCAAGCGGCGCCCAACCGGAGACGACGATGACGAAACGGATCGGAACTGGCGCGTCCCTCGCGGACTTCACGCGCCGCGATTTTCTGGCCAGCAGCGCGCTGACGGCGGCACTGTTCACCGCCGCGCTCCTGCTGTTTCCCGTCGGCGCCAAGACGGAAAACAAGGACCTGGCCGTGGCGAGCCCGGTCTCGTTGGACGCACTGATGCCGCGCCGCTGATCATTCACCCACAAACATCCGCGGTGCCTCCCACGCCGCAAACCGGAGCCAGACGTTGACCGCAAATCTCCCAGCCTCGCCCAGCCAGGACAATGCTCCCCGCCAGGCGCTTGTGATGTCCACCATCGCCTTCACCGTCTGCTTCGCGGTGTGGACGATATTTTCAATCATCGGCGTGCGCATAAAGCAGGACCTTGGGCTGAACGAGACGGAGTTCGGCCTGCTGGTCGGCACGCCGATCCTCACCGGTTCGCTCGTGCGCATGGTGCTCGGTGTCTGGACCGACCGTTTTGGCGGACGGCTGGTATACACCGCGACCATGCTTGCGGCGGCGGTCGCGACCTTCCTGCTCGCTTTTGCGCAAACCTACGGACAGATGCTGGTCGCCGCGTTAGGCGTTGGGCTCGCCGGTGGTTCCTTCGCCGTCGGTGTCGCCTATGTCTCACGCTTCTTCCCGGCCGGCAAGCAGGGCACGGCGCTTGGCATTTTCGGTGTCGGCAATGTCGGCGCCGCGGTCACCAAGTTCCTGGCACCATTCGTGCTTCTCTCCTGGGGCTGGCAGTCGGTCGCGCTGATCTGGGCGGCAGCACTCGTGGTCATGGCCGCCGTCTTCTGGTTCACCACCGACGACGATCCGGTCATCCGCGAGCGCCGCGCCGGCAAGGCAGCACCCGCGAGAAGCTTCTTGCAGGAATTCGCGCCGCTCAAGAACCTGCAGGTCTGGCGCTTCGCCTTTTATTATTTCTTCGCCTTCGGTGCATTCGTGGCGCTGTCGCTGTGGTTGCCGCGCTACCTGATCGGCGTCTACGGATTCGGCATCGCGACCGCCGGCATGATCGGCGCGGCCTATTCGATCCCGGCGAGTATCTTTCGCGCCTATGGCGGCGTGCTATCCGACCGGATCGGCGCCCGCACCGTGCTCTACTGGACCTTCGCGGTCAGTGCCGTCGCGACTCTCGTTCTGTCTCTCCCCTCGGCAGACTACGTCGTGCACGGCATCAGCGGGCCGATCGCCTTCCATTTCGAGATCGGCCCGTTCGCCTTCATAGCCGTTGCCTGCGTGCTCGGCTTCTTCATGAGCCTTGGCAAGGCCGCCGTCTACAAGCACATCCCGGTTTACTACCCGCAGAGTGTCGGCGCGGTCGGCGGCGTTGTCGGCATGATTGGCGGGCTCGGCGGCTTTATCCTGCCAATCGCCTTCGGCGCACTCAACGACCTCACCGGCGTCTGGTCGAGCTGCTTCATGCTGCTCTTCGTCATCGTCGCCACCTGCTTTGCCTGGATGCACTTCAGCATCCGGCGGATGGAGCGCGCGGCCGCCGCCGAAGCTTCAGGCCTTTCCTACGCGGCTGAATGAGACAGGAGTGGATCAGGACATGACCGAAAAACTCGTCATCATCGGAAACGGCATGGCCCCCGGGCGCATGCTGGAGCACCTGCTGGAAAAGGCGCCGGACCTCTACCAGGTCACCATCTTCAATGCCGAGCCGCGCGTGAACTACGACCGCATCATGCTGTCGCCGATTCTGTCAGGCGAAAAGGACTATGAGGAGATCATCATCCATGGCGATGGCTGGTACATCAAGCACGGGATCACCCTCTACAAGGGCCACAAGATCGTCGCCATCGACCGGCAGGCAAAGACCGTCACCTCCGACCACGGCGTCACCGAGCCCTACGACAAGCTCGTCATCGCCACCGGCTCGGTGCCGTTCATCATCCCGGTGCCCGGCCACGATCTGCCGGGCGTGCTGACCTATCGCGATCTCGACGACGTTCGGGCGATGATGCTGGCCGCGCAGTCACGGGCCAAGGCCGTGGTCATCGGCGGCGGCCTGCTAGGGCTGGAGGCGGCTGCGGGCCTGAACGCGCAGGGCATGGACGTCACCGTGCTGCATGTCATGCCGACGCTGATGGAACGACAGCTCGATCCGGCCGCCGGCTATCTCCTGCAGCGGGCCGTCGAGCAGCGCGGCATCAAGGTCATCACCAAGGCCAACACCCAGGCGATCACAGGCAAGGGTAAGGTCGAGCAGGTGGAACTCGCCGACGGAACCATCATCCCGGCGACGCTGGTGGTGATGGCGGTCGGCATCAGGCCGAACGCCGCTCTCGCCAAAGAGGCCGGTATTGCCGTCAATCGCGGCATCGTCGTCGATGCCGGCATGCGCAGCAACGACCCCGACATCTTCGCGCTCGGCGAATGCGCCGAGGTCAACGGCATGGTCTACGGCCTGGTCGCACCGCTCTATGAGATGGCGCGTGTCGCCGCCAGCCAGTTGGCCGGCGACGAGGCCGCCGCCTTCGTCCATTCGGACACGCCGACCAAGCTCAAGGTCACCGGCATCGAGCTGTTCTCGCTCGGCGACTTTGCCGAGGGCGAGGACCGCCAGGAGATCGTGCTGCGCGACGCCGCCGCCGGCGTCTACAAACGGCTGGTGCTCAGGGATGACCGCATCATCGGCACCGTGCTTTACGGCGAGACGGCGGACGGCGCCTGGTTCAACGATCTCAAGAAGAAGCAGACCGACATATCGGAAATGCGCGACACGCTTATCTTCGGCCAGTCATACCAGGGAGGCGCCTCCCTGGACCCTATGGCGGCCGTTGCAGCCTTGCCGGATGATGCGGAAATCTGCGGCTGCAACGGCGTTTGCAAGGGAAAGATCACTGGCGCGATCACGGCCAAAAGCCTGACCTCGCTCGACGACGTGCGCGCTCACACCAAGGCGTCCGCCTCCTGCGGCTCCTGCACCGGGCTGGTCGAGAAGCTGATGGTGCTTACCATCGGCGACAAGTATAATCCGGCGGCGGTGCAGCCGATGTGCGGCTGCACCACGCTCGGCCATGATGAGGTCCGCCGGCTGATCAAGGCCAAGGGCCTGAAGACCATTCCCGCCGTCATGCAGGAACTGGAATGGACCACCTCCTGCGGCTGCGCCAAATGCCGGCCGGCGCTCAATTACTATCTCGTCTGCGACTGGCCGGACGAGTATGCAGACGACTACCAGTCGCGCTTCATCAACGAACGCGTACACGCCAACATCCAGAAGGACGGCACCTATTCGGTGGTGCCGCGCATGTGGGGCGGCGTCACCAATGCCGCCGAACTGCGCGCCATTGCCGACGTCGTCGACAAATTCGAAATTCCAATGGTCAAGGTCACCGGTGGCCAGCGCATCGACATGCTCGGCATCCGCAAGGAGGATCTGCCGGCGGTGTGGGCCGATCTCGGCCAGGCCGGCTTCGTCTCCGGCCACGCCTATGCCAAGGGACTGCGCACCGTAAAGACCTGCGTCGGTTCGGACTGGTGCCGCTTCGGCACGCAGGATTCGACGGGGTTCGGCGTCCGCATCGAGAAATTCATGTGGGGCTCGTGGACGCCGGCCAAGGTCAAGATGGCGGTGTCGGGCTGCCCGCGGAACTGCGCCGAGGCAACCTGCAAGGATGTCGGCGTGATCTGCGTCGATTCAGGCTATGAGATCCATTTCGCCGGGGCAGCCGGCCTCGACATCAAGGGAACCGAGGTGCTCGGCCTGGTCAAGACCGAGGACGAGGCACTGCAGCATATCGTGGCGCTGACGCAGATGTATCGCGAGCAGGGCCGCTATCTCGAGCGCATCTACAAATGGGCCAAGCGCATCGGCATCGCCGAGATCAAGCGCCAGATCATGGACGATGGCGAGAAGCGCAAGGCCTATTTCGACCGCTTCGTCTTTTCGCAGAAATTCGCTCAGGTCGACCCATGGTCGGAACGCGTTTCCGGCAAGGACAAGCACGAATTCCGGCCGATGGCTTCGGTCGGCTTCGCGCAGGCGGCGGAGTGATGATGATGAACTGGATTGCTGTCGGCACGCTCTCAGACATTCCGCGCCGCGGCGCGCGCTGCGTCGCCACGCCTCAAGGCAAGATTGCTGTCTTCCGCACCGCTGACGATCAGGTCTTCGCCATCGAGGACCATTGCCCGCACAAGGGCGGGCCGCTCTCGCAGGGGATTGTCCATGGCGCGGCGGTGACCTGTCCTCTGCACAATTGGGTGATCTCGCTGGAAACCGGCAAGGCGCTCGGCGCCGACGAAGGTGCGGTGCGCACCATTCCGGTGCGGATCGAGGGCGAGCGCCTGTTCATTGCGCTGGAAGCGCTGGCCAGTCGCGCGGCTTGAATTATGAAGATCGACGAAGCGCGCGAGGTGAGGACCACCTGCCCCTACTGCGGGGTGGGCTGCGGCGTGCTGGCGAAGGTCGCCGCGAACGGTGAGGTAACCGTTCGCGGCGACCCTGACCATCCGGCGAATTTCGGCCGGCTCTGTTCCAAGGGCTCGGCGCTGGCCGAGACGATCGACCTAGACGGACGGCTGCTCTATCCGGAGATCCACGGTCGCCGCACCGACTGGGACGAAGCGCTCGACCTCGTCGCCTCGACTTTTTCGCGGACCATCGCCGAGCACGGTCGCGACGCGGTCGCCTTCTACGTCTCTGGTCAGTTGCTGACCGAGGATTATTATGTCGCCAACAAGCTGATGAAAGGCTTCATCGGCTCGGCCAATATCGACACCAATTCGCGCCTGTGCATGGCCTCGTCGGTTGCCGGCCACCGCCGCGCCTTCGGCTCTGACACGGTGCCGGGCAGCTACGAGGATCTGGAACTCGCCGATCTGATCGTGCTGGTCGGCTCCAATCTCGCCTGGTGCCATCCGGTGCTCTACCAGCGCATTGCCGCTGCCCGGGAAAAACGGCCCGACATGAAGGTGGTGCTGGTCGACCCGCGCCGCACGATGACATCAGATATTGCCGACATGCATCTGGCGATCGCGCCCGATGGCGACGTCGCGCTGTTCACAGGGCTGCTCGCCTATCTCGGCCAGCACAACGCGCTGGACCGCACCTATATCACGGCGCACACAACCGGCTTCGGGCAAGCCCTTTTTGCCGCTTCCGCGCTAGACCTTGCCGGCATCGCCGCTGCCACGGACCTCGGCGAGGACGAGCTTGTCCGCTTCTACAGCCTGTTCGCCGCGACGGCGAATACGGTGACCGTCTACAGCCAGGGCGTTAACCAGTCGTCCTCGGGCACCGACAAGGTCAACGCCATCATCAACTGTCATCTCGCTACCGGCCGCATCGGCAAGCCCGGCGCCGGACCGTTTTCGGTGACCGGCCAGCCCAACGCCATGGGCGGTCGGGAGGTCGGCGGCCTGGCCAACATGCTGGCCGCCCATATGGAGATCGAAAACCCCGAGCACCGCGACCGCGTGCAGCGGTTCTGGAGTGCGCCGACCGTCGCCGAAAAGCCCGGCCTGAAGGCGGTCGAGATGTTTCAGGCGGTAGCCGATGGGCGCATCAAGGCGCTGTGGATCATGGCTACCAACCCGGTCGACTCGATGCCGGACGCCGATGCCGTCGAGGCGGCGATCAAGGCCTGCCCGTTTGTCGTGGTGTCGGACGTGTTGGCCAAGACCGACACGGTCCGCCACGCCCACGTCCGGCTGCCCGCCGCCGCATGGGGCGAGAAGGACGGCTCGGTCACCAATTCGGAGCGCCGCATCTCGCGCCAGCGCGCCTTTTTGGCCACGCCCGGAGAGGCAAGGGCCGACTGGTGGATCGTCGCCGAAGTCGCCAAGCGGATGGGTTTTGACGAAGCGTTTTCGCATCCGTCGCCAGCCGATATCTTCGCCGAGCATGCCGCGCTGTCGGCGTTCGAGAATGACGGCGCCCGCGATTTCGACATCGGTGCGTATGCCGGGGTCGATGCAGAGACCTATGAGGAGTTGGCGCCATTCCAATGGCCGGCGCCGAGCCAACGCACCCCCCTCTGGCCTGCCGGCCATTCCGGCAGGCCAGAGGGGGGTGTTCAAGCTGGACATAGCTCAGCCAGCACCCGCTTCTTCGCCAACGGCAACTTCTACACACCCGACGGCAAGGCGCGTTTCATCCCGATCCGTCCAGTTCCGCAAACCCGCACGAACGAAAAATTCCCGCTGGTGCTCAACACCGGGCGGGTTCGCGACCACTGGCACACCATGACGCGGACGGGAAAAAGCCAGCGGCTGTCGCAGCACCTGGCCGAGCCGTTCGCCGAAATCCACCCGGCGGACGCGCAGCACTTCGGCATCGGCGATGCCGACATCGTCCGCGTCTCGACCGAGCATGGCGAGGTGCTGCTTCGTGCGCTGGTGACGGCGCGGCAGCGGCCAGGCTCGGTCTTCGTGCCGATGCATTGGACGGACCAGTTTTCCGCGCGGGCTCGTGTCGATGCGCTGGTGGCGCCCATCACCGATCCGATTTCAGGACAGCCGGCCTCGAAGAATGTTGCCGCCAGGGTGGAACGCTTCGCTGCCGTCGCGTTCGGCTTCGCGGTGCTTGCCGAACGGCCAGCCTCGATCGACGCCGACTATTGGAGCCTCGCCCGCTGCGCCGCCGGCTGGCGTCTCGAGCTTGCGCTGGAAGCCGACCGGGACTGGCCGGGTTTCGCGGCCTCGCTTTTCGGGGCGGACGCGCCAGGCGAGACGCTCGCCTATCATGACGTCGCCGGCGGGCACTATCGCTTCGCCCGCTTTGCCGGCAGCCGGCTGACTGGCGCGCTCTATCTTGCGCCCAGGCCGGTCGCGGTGTCGCGCGGCTGGGCGGTCGAGCAGTTGAGCGCGGACGATGCCGATCGGCGCGGGCGACTGGCGATCGTGGCGGGGCGGCCGGGCGGCAACAGCGTCGATCGCGGCGCCATCGTCTGCTCCTGTTTCGGGGTCGGCGCCAATCAGATCGCCGAAGCGGTGCGCGGAGGCTGCGTAAGCGTCGAAGCGATCGGCGCCAGCTTGCATGCCGGCACCAATTGCGGCTCCTGCCGCGCCGAGATCAGGACCATCATCGAGGCGCGGCGCCTTCACGCGGCGGAGTGAGGGCGTCCAAAGCGCGTCGCGACGCTTACCAGCAATTTACAAACGGTGGGCTACCAACGTCCTTATCCGATTCGTTCCGAGCAGGACCCTTATGAGCAAAGCCCTCACTTCATTCGCATTGGTGGCCATATTGACGGCTTTGCTGATGGCTCTCAGCCTGGCGGTGGCCAGGCATGGCTATCCCTTTGGTGCGATCGGCGCAGAACGCCTGGACGACGTCGCCGATGCCGGGACATTTATCCCGCTCGCGGCCGTGTACTTCTTCAGCGCGCTGCTGATGATGATCCTGCCGATCAGGGTCGCCGGCATCGTCCTGACACATGCTGCGGATGCGATCTTCTGGACAGTCATCGTGTTGTTCGCGGCCATCATTGGCGGCCTCGCCGCCAGATGGGCTTTCGATCGAAGCAATGTCCTGCCGGCACTGCTGAATTGGCGGTTCCTGTTTGTCGTGGCCGTCGTCGGCTGCCATCTCTTCATGAACGAGCTGCGCCGCAATATCCTGCTGAGAAGCCTGTTCTTTGTCGTCTTCGCCGCAGCGACGCTCGCCTGCCTGTTTTGGTCGTTCACCATCTGAGAAACCTCGCAGCCGCTGGGCCTGACGGCTCAGTTCTTGTCGACCGGCTTCGAGCGCATGCGCGAAACGGTCTCGCGTTCGGCCCGCTTCGAACGCATTGGCGGCAGGCCGCGGTCGACCAGGTCCATGTCTTCCAGCACCATGTCGCCCATGCGCTTGAAAGCGATGTCGAGCGCGCCGGCCCGGTGGGCGGAGCGCAGGAAGCCGGGCAGCGTGCGGACAGGATGGTTCTGCGCCAGCGGCTCTTGCGGAAACACATCGCTGGCGGCGACGATGTGGCCGCTGCGAACTGCGTCCATCAGCGCCGGAAAATCGACCACGCCGGCACGGCTGAGCAGGATGAAGGCGGCTCCTTTGCGCATCCTGGCAAAGGCCTCAGTGCCGAGAAAACCCTGGTTTTCGCTGGTCACCGAAGCGACGACGAAGACGAAATCGCTACTCGACAAAACCGTGTCGAGGGAAGCCGGCTCGACGCCGTTCTCGATCAGGATCGAGGGCGGCAGCCACGGATCGAAGACCTTGGTCCGCGTGCGAAAGCCCGACAGCAGCCGGTTGAGCACACGGCCGAGATCGCCGAAGCCGATGATACCGACATCCGCGCCGGAGAGAAGCCGCGCCGCCCGGTTGCCCTCGCCGCCCCACAGCTCCTTGCCCTGACGAAACGCAAGATCGGCGTCGACGATGTCGCGGGCGAGGTTGAGCGCCATGGCAAGACCGAGCTCGGCCACCGGCTCGGCAAACACCATGCCGGTGGTGACGACATGGATGCCGCGCGAAAACAGCGTTTCATACGGCATGTTGTTGATGAGGTTGCTCTCGACATTGAAGACACAGCGCAGCGCCGTCATCCTTTCCAGCGTCTCCGGCGCGATCGGCGGCTGGCCGACGATATAGCGCGCCTCGGCGAGCACATCGTGTGCCAGGGCCGCGACGCCTTCTGGCGACGTTTCGACGATACGGTATCTGGCGCGGAATCTCGCCAGTGCCTCGGGCGTGAAAATCAGGTCGAGCGTGCGTGGCTCGGGCGCGCTGATCACCAGCGGCAACGCGCTGTCGGACATGGCAGCCTCCTCCTGGCGCGATCCGCGTCGCGCCGCACTAGAATCATGGTTTACCACCTCGACACCCAAGCAGGCTTGCCGGGCTTCGCCTGCCGGGTTTGTGTTTGTCGCAGGTTTTTATCGGAAAACCATCGAACACTTTTCCGAAACCTGCTTAGCACATGCCTGTCGAGGAGCAGAACTTTGCCGCTGGCGGCCTTGCGGTGTGGCGGCTGGTGGTCCAGATAGACGGCAATCGAAGGACAAGGAAGACAGCGACATGATCCCGTTTCGAAAGAACCTCATCGATGGCGAGTGGGTGGGCGATGCCGGCTCCCGCAACATCAACCCTTCCAATCTCGACGACGTGGTCGGCGAATATGCATCGGGCGACGCCGAGCAGGCGCGGCAGGCCATCGCGGCGGCGAAAGCGGCATTTCCTGCGTGGTCCCGATCGGGCTTGCTGGCACGCCATGCGGTGCTGAGGAAGGCGTCGGACGAGATCACCGCGCGGAAAGATGAAATCGGCCGGGCGTTGGCGCGCGAGGAGGGCAAGACGCTGGTCGAGGGAATTGGCGAAACCGTGCGGGCCGCCCAGATCTTCGATTTCTTTGCTGGTGAGACGCTGCGCCTGTCGGGCGAGCTGGTTCCAAGCGTGCGGCCGGGCGTCGGTGTCGAGATCACACGCGAAGCGGTCGGCGTCGTCGGCATCATCACACCGTGGAATTTCCCGATCGCCATCCCGGCGTGGAAAATAGCTCCTGCCCTGGCCCACGGCAACACCATCGTCTTCAAGCCGGCCGAGCTGGTTCCGGAGAGCGCCTGGACCATTGTCGACATATTGCACCGCGCCGGCCTGCCTAAGGGTGTGCTCAATCTCGTCATGGGCAAGGGTTCGGTAGTCGGCCAGGCCATGCTCGACAGCCCTGACCTCAATGCCATCACCTTCACCGGCTCGGTCGGCACCGGCAAGCGCGTGGCTGCCGCCAGCGTCGAGCACATGCGCAAGTACCAGCTCGAAATGGGCGGCAAGAACCCGCTCGTCGTGCTCGACGATGCAGACCTAGCCGTCGCCGTCGACTGCGCGATCAATGGCGCATATTTCTCGACCGGCCAGCGCTGCACGGCGTCGTCCCGCCTGGTCGTGACGGACGGCATCCATGACCGCTTCGTCGATGCGATGAAAGATCGCCTCGCCAAGCTGGTCGTCGGCGACGCCCTCGATGCGAAAACCCAGATCGGACCCGTCGTCGACCAGAGCCAGTTGAAACAGGACGAAGACTATATCGCCATCGGCCGCCAGGAAGGCGCCGATCTCGCCTTCGGCGGCGAGCGGCTCGATCGCGAAACCCGCGGCTTCTACCTGCAACCGGCGCTGTTCACGCAAGCCACCAACGCCATGCGCATTTCACGCGAGGAGATTTTTGGGCCGGTCGCCAACGTCATCCGCGTCAAGGACTATGACGAGGCCTTGGCGGTGGCCAACGACACGCCGTTCGGGCTGACGTCGGGCATCTGCACCTCGAGCCTCAAGCACGCCACGCATTTCAAGCGCAACTCGGAGGCCGGCATGGTGATGGTCAATCTGCCGACGGCGGGCGTTGACTTCCACGTGCCTTTCGGCGGACGCAAGGGATCGAGCTACGGCCCGCGCGAGCAAGGCCGCTACGCAGCGGAATTCTACACTACGGTAAAGACCGCCTACACGTTCGCCGGCTAAGTAAATCAAGCCAGACGAAATCGAACGGCCTTCCCAGCGAGCGCGAGTTGCCGGGAAGGCGAACGTCTTCGTGGCCGAAACGACAGCGACCACTGGGCGCTAATGCATGTCGCGCACATGCATGGAACAGCAACCTAAAGCGCGTCGCAGGAGGCCGCTAAAACGCGGCGCGTTTTAGCCGACATTCAGCAGGGGTCCTTGCGAGGAGGGCTCGCCGGCTGCGACAGCCAGCCGCCGGAGAACCCGGCCTTGCACAGGCCGCGACGGATATGCGGGCTCGACCGCATCAGCTCCCAGATCAGCCGCGAGCGGTGGTTTTCAATCATCAGCACGACGATGCCTTGGTCCAGTCCATAGTGCGCATCCGATATCCAGCCGCTCGGCCCGAACTTCCGCCGGTTCGCCAGCGTCGGGTTGAAGCCGCTCGGCATCCTGAAACCGTCGACCACCTCAGGGTGGCGTTCTCTGAGGTGGCGCAGCGCAGGCAGGCAGATTTCCGGCGCGAAGGGCAGCGATGCGAGATACGACCACGGCGCAATCGTTCCGTCATCGGGGCCGAACGGTGCGCCACGCGCTGCATAGCCGGAAAATTTGCGCGGCCGCCGCTCGATCCGCGCGCGGAATTTGCCGGGTCCGTCACCCGCCGAAAGGCCCCAAAGTGCTTCGCCGTAGCCGTCATAGCCAGAGGGGTTGTGCCGCGCATAGTCCCGGTGAAGGTAGGTCGCGCGGCGGCTGTTTTCGAAATAGTCCGAGTTCTTGTCCCGCATGAACGCATCTCGGATGCCATCGAAGTCGATCCAGGCATGTGAGAACTGGTGCATGAACAGCGGGCCGCCATAGAGAACGTCGTAGCCGTAGATGTTTTCCCACTGATATGTCGCGGTCCAGCCGGCATAGCTGTCGTCCGAGGCTGGCTTGTCGGGGGCGGCCATTGCCAGGACGTAAAGGATCGTCGCTTCGTTGTAGCCTTCCCAGCCATAACGCAGAAAGCCGCTCTTCGGCTTCCAGCCCTGTCGCAAGGTCGGTCTGCTGCCTTGAATCCATCGCCAGTCGACGCGTCGGTAGAGCATTTCCGCCAGCTCGCGGATTTCGGTTTCGTCGTCAGTGTCGCCTGTGAAAAAGGCGCCAGCCGTGAGCACGCCGGCCATCAGCAGCGCCGTGTCAACCACCGACAACTCGCATCGCCAGGCGCGCAGGCCGGTCCGCATGTCAAGGAAATGGTAGTAAAAGCCTTTGTGGCCGGTGACGTCGTCGCCATCGCCTTGCCGGCTGTTCCAGAAGAAACGCAGTGCGGCAAGCGTCAGCTTCACGGCTGCGTCTCGTGCTATCCAGCCGCGCTCGACCCCGACCGGATAGCAGGACAGGGCGAAGCCGACGACCGCGATGCTTGCCGGCCAATTTGGCCGCGACGTGTCGGCAACCAGTCCGTTTTCCGCATTCACGGTTTCCAGAAAATAGCCGAAGGCGGCGCGCTGGAAGCGGTCGAGCAGTTCTTCGTCGGACTGTGGAGGTTCGATCCTAAGCAAACGACGGGAACTCCAGTCCGGCGTCCGTGGTTGCAAATCGTTCCAGTTGCTTCAATAGGTCGCCCGGCCGCCGGAAACGTCGAAAACGGCAGCCGTCGTAAAGGAACATTCCTCGGAAGCGATCCACGAGATCAGCGCCGCCACCTCCTCGACCTCGCCAAACCGCGCCATTGGTATTTTCGACAGCATGAAATCGATGTGCTGCTGGCTCATCTGCTGGAAGATCGCGGTGCGCACCGCTGCCGGCGTGACGCAGTTCACCGTCACCTTGGTCTTCGCCAGTTCCTTGCCCAGCGACTTGGTCAGGCCGATCACCGCCGCCTTCGAGGTGCTGTAGGCAGAGGCATTCGGGTTTCCCTCCTTGCCGGCGATCGAAGCGATGTTGACGATCCTGCCGTAATTGCGCTCGAGCATGTGCGGAACCAGCGCCTTGTTGCAGTAGAAGACGCCGTTGATGTTGATGTCGATGACCCGGTGCCAATCCTCCACCGAATAGTCCCAGGTCGTCATGTTCGGTCCGGTGATGGCCGCGCTGGTGACCAGGATATCGACCGCGCCAAGGGCTTCGATCGTCTGCCGGGCGGCCTGTGCGACCGCTACGGGATCGGCGACGTCGACGGTCACGCCGTGCAAGTCGGCGATGACAGCCTTGGCCTGCTCGATCTGGGTGGAGTTGCGATCCCAGACGCAAACGCGCCCGCCCTCTTCAACGATTCGTTGCGCGACGGCCAGGCCGATGCCTGAGGCGCCACCGGTGACCACGGCCGATCGTCCGGCAAACCGTCCCGCAAAACTCATTGGCATATGGTCTCCCTCATTTGCCCGCCCCGACGGGCGCTGGCGACACCGCCGGCGGCGAATGTGAAGTCAACAGCGGAGAAGTTCAAGCCGGGGACTGGAGCCTCGAACAGGTTCATGGCGGGCCAGGAGCAGGCGGTTGAGAGCCGCTCTTGGCTACGACCTGACCATTCGATGCTGGGGCTGCCGTCTCTGCAAGGCGACTTCCACGCGCACAGTTCAAACGTTCTTGATCGACTTCCAATGGCTCAGCCGCTCCGCGATCAACTCCACTCGTCGCTGGTTGTCGCGCCCGTCCAGGATGCTCAAGTCCTCCGGTTCGGCGCGCAAGTAGACGCCTGAGGTGCGCGCGTTCAGTTTTGGCTGCGTGTCGGCGCGTGTGGTAAAGTACCCGGACGCGCGATCGGCGGACTCCAGCCGGATCTCCCCCGTCCCGTACAACTGCGACGCGTTCGCATCCAAGGGCCGTTCTCCATTCCAAAAGTAGAAGATGCCGGCAGGCTCCTTTCTCTCCTTTACCGCCTCGCTCCAGTATCTGGCTGACAGACTGCCATTCTCTTGCCATGAGCGGCCGGCCAACTCCAACGCGCCATCGCGGTCTCGCGCGATACGCAGGAGGCTCACGGCGGACGGTTCCTTTACGGTCCGCTCCGACAGGGAAAACTGCCACCAAAGGCCCTCTATTCGGGCGACGCGGCCTTCATTTTCAACAGCTTTTCGCAGCTTTTGGTTGACCGCTCTCATCTCCGCGGCGGTCGTCGCTTCGCCATACCTCACGGACGTCAGGCCCAGGAGATCGCTTGGAAGCTTGGAACCGTTGGCATGAAGGATAAACGTTCGGCGCATTCCAAGGACTCCGCCGAAAAGGCCGGCTTCGAAGACGACATTGTCTCGCGGAGAAGCCTGAGCGGATACAGGAGCAGATGATGCTGGCAGGCTTACACTGGTCCAGTCGTCCTGGGCGAAGACGAAAGCGGCGAAGTCGACTTCCCGCGTAAGCTCGAGCAGGCGCCCCAGTGTGGTTGTCCCCGGATTGAAGGACGTCGTCCAGGGTTCCACATGCGCGATGTCTTCAAGACCGCGTGTCAGCGCCTGCAGCAGCTTTTTCTGCTTCCCCGACGAGCCCAGGAAGATTCGAGGTTTGTCCATCCGTTTGCTCCAACCCAACAGATCGGGGACGACCAGCGTCTGCCAATTGTTGGTGTGGCCATCGTCTGGTTGTCCCCGAGATAGCGTACGCGGAGGGCCTCATTCATTGCAACGGATGCAACGAATGCCGGCTGCTATTTTTCGGTCCGGTGCTGAAAGCAACTGCAAAAACAGTTCCGCGCGGCGGCCATGCCGACCCTCTCGTTAGATGCGGCGGCGATGGCTTTTGAGGGCGCCGAGAGCGATGCCCCAGCCCTGCGCCGGGATGCTCGGGTTCTTGCCGCACGGCCTGTCGTGGCCTTTTCCCGCCGTCTCGGGGCGCCTTATGGCTGTTTTTGCCTCATTTGGGTGACAGGCTGTGGGGGATGGGTTATATTGCACTGCACAATGAGAGCGTTCGCGCATGGCGCGGCGACGAATCGGCATTGAACTGCATGGACGGGAATTCGCTACCGAGATGAAGATTCCAAAATCTCTGTTGGTCGACCCGGAGAAGAGCACCGTCTACGGCGCATTTGCTGTTGCCATCTCCATTTGGGCGTTCTCCTACTCCTCGGTTTTCGGCCCGATCTTGATCCTGGCCTATTATGCGGTCTGGCTTCCCCTGATCCTGGTAAACTACCGGCGGCTGTTGCGGCATGCCTCCAGCGCGTGGCTGCCGCTGGCGTTTGCATTCTATGTCTGCCTCTCGGTGTTCTGGTCGGATGCCCCCGGCATCACGTTGAGGACGTCAATCCAGTATTGCTCCCATATCGCCTGCGCCTACATCGCCGCGCGCACCGTCAGCGTCCGGACGTTGACGATAGGCTCGCTGATCGGGATTTTTGTCGTCCTGCTCTATTCGCTCAAGGTCGGGGGTTATTCCTATGATATGCTCGACGGGACGTACAATTTCGTCGGCGCATTCAGCTCCAAGAACCAGATCGGCTTTGTCGCCTCCCTTGGCATCTATTTTTGCATTGTCTTCCTGGTTTTTCTCAGGCGCGGCCGGATAAGCTTCATCCTGACGGCGCCCATCCTCGTCCTATCGGCCTATCTTCTGATCATGGCGCATTCCGCCACCTCGACGGCTTCGATACCGGCAGTTCTCGCTCTGGTGGCTCTGCTTGCCATGGCCAAAAAGCTTCCACTCCGCTACCGACGGGTGATTTTCGTGGTCGGCGCATGCGGGCTGGTCGTGGTCACCGCGGTTGCCTTTGCAGGACTTCTGGATTTCGTCCTTGGCGCCTTCGGAAAGGATTCCACGCTCACCGGACGGACCTATCTCTGGGAGCAGGGCTGGGAAGCGGCGCAGCAGGCGCCAGTCCTCGGCGTCGGCTACGCGGCCTATTGGGTGCAGGGGTTCGCCGAGGCCGAGCGGCTCTGGAACGAATTCTACATCACAACCCGAAGCGGCTTCCACTTCCACAACACCTATATCGAAGCCCTCGTCGAGCTCGGTTATGTCGGGGCGACGCTGATTTCGCTGATCATCCTGCGCACGCTATGGGGCCATATATCGGCCCTGATATTCAGGGCAGGGCAAGCCGAGTCGGTGATTCTTGCCGGCGTGATGGTGCTTTTGTTCATTCGGTCCTTCGTTGAGATCGACACCTTCAACCCCTACATCACGGGCTCCTTCCTCCTGTATTACAGCTACTTCAAGCTGGTCAGGGTGCATGTCGCCCGTCCCCGATGGACCGCAGCGGACCTCGCGGAACCAGAAACCGCAGGGCGCTAAGCAAGGGCTAAAATATTACCTTGATTTTGGTGGCGCGCACAAAAACGCCGCCTGACAGCGCCAAGGCCAAGCAATCATCTCATCTCACAGGCAGCAGGCGAGCCTCGCCCGAGTTGGGTTTGCTGCCTGTTGATCAGGCCCTGAGGGTCAGGAGCGCGTACCATGCGAACCGCTTCACAAAGGGAAGCGTCAAAACCACTGAATCGACAGCTTTGCCAACCGTGTAGACGGTCTCCGAGATGGTTCGCGGCATCAGCGCGCTTCCTACGGAGCACAGGCCGAAATAGTCCACCTGGACATCGCTGAAATAGCGGCGGGCCAAAGCGAAGTCCGAAATCAGCAAGGGATGTTCATCAGCGGTGCGGATGAGGGGTGTCCGTTTTCTGTAGGCATTCAGGAGCGGATTGTGTCCCATCGGCTCGTAGAAGGACGCCACGCCGTTCGGCTTCAGGACACGGACCACATCGGAAAAACACCGGTCCAGGTCCAGGTGATGGATGATCCCGCGTCCATACACCAGGTCGAACTTGTTGTCCTCGAACGACATGGCTTCCGCATTCATCGCCAGGAACGTAGCGTTCGTGCTTCCAAGCGCGCTCGCCCGTTCGTTCGCCTTGTTTACCGCTACATCCGAAATATCGATCCCCGTCAGAGATCGACAAAGATCGGGCAGGTGCAGGGAATGCAGGGACCACCCGCCATCGGAGCAACCGTACTCGAGCACGTCTGCATTTTTCGAAAGCCGTTTTATCTGCTCGTCTTGACGTTCAGCGCCATGTCGAATCGTTCGATACCACTTGTCCAGGCTTCCTCTTGGATCCTCCTCCTGACTAAACCTGAGATTGTGAAATTCTCTTTCTCGACTGACGATTTCGTCCCTTGCACTGTGCATGACGAAGTCCTCCTCGGATTTGAGTTGCAGCTAAAGCACAACATTTCCTTGCGCTGTAATTACTCACGTCCCGAGTTGGCGGCAGGCTGGCTTGTCGGGCAGCGAGCACAGTGTCGACGAGTTCATGGTCGAACTCGTCCGGGTCGAACTCTTTGCCGATCGAATCTTGTTCGGCTTGATCGGATCCGCCGATCGCTCGAAGGCTTACTGGCTTGCCATTGGCACCAGCTTCACCTTGATCACGTCCCCAGGCAGCACGGGTGTATCTTCGCTGGCGGCGATTTCGCTGGTCTTGCCGTCGACCATCCGGACCAGGCCAAACGACATCGTTGGCTCTTCGCCGTCGCGATAGCCTTGTAGCGCCGGGTTCCCCGACATGGCTTCGGCCATCAGGCCGGTGTGCATGTTCATCTTGAGCATTGTTTCGGCGAGATCGGCTTCTGCCTGTTGCCGGCCAGTGGCGAGGTCGGCATTCTGGGTGTTCTCCAGATCGATGGCGTCCTGGTTGGCCTTGCTGATCGACTGCCTGGCGGTGAGGATAGCCGTTTCGTAATCCAGGATCTGTCCTTCCAGGTCGGCGATCGTTTGCTGCGAACCCAGAACCCGAGTGTTGACCACAAGGCCCTTTTGCGCCAGCGAACCGATGCCGCTGAGCTGTTCCTTTGCCAGGTCGACCTGCCGCTGCTGGTTGACGATCTTTTTCTGCAGCGAATCGATCTCGCTCTGCAGCAGCTTCTTCAAATCGTCGAGCGCCTGAAGGCGCAGTTTGAGATTCTTTTGATCGGCCGTCAGGATCGCCATCTCGTCGGCAACGATGCTTGCCAGCTTCGGATCCTCGGCCAGCTCTTTCGGCACGTCGAATGTCGGCTTGTCGGCGATCTGTGCTTCGATGCGCGCGCGCCGAACGATCAGTCGGACCCGTTGGTCCTGGAGAACGTCAAACTCGCCCTTGGCGTTGATCATGTCGCGGTCGTACCGCTGTCCTTCGGGGGCCCGCCGGACACCGCCGGCGATGCTCATCGCCCTCAGGACGGTCAGGTCGGGCACGTAGGGATACTGGCCCGGCGTCTGCACCTCCCCGGAAATGTAGAACGGCCTGTACTGCGCCATTTCGACGGAGGCTTCCGGCCGGTCCGCCAGAGCGAGCTTGCGCTGGAGCGCCTGGCTGATCGCCGCCGCGATCTCGGATGTGGTCTTGCCGGATGCCGGCATTTCGCCGACAAACGGCACCGACAATGTTCCAGCCGGGCCGATCGTGTATTCTCCGTTGACGGCCGTCCAGTCGCGGAACGTGCCTTCAACGGTCTGCCATTCGGCCACGCGGATGGTCAGCTTGTCCTGGGATCCAAGCCGGTACTCGTCGGCCGCGGCGAGTTGGGGAACGGCCAGCGCCAGCGCGAGGCAAGTGGCCATAAGCCGCATCCGTCGCATGCGATTGCTAACGGTGCCGGCCCAGGAGATTCCGAAGATGTCTGTTTTCAACTGTACGTTTTCCGATTCGCTTTAGCCCGGTCCGATGAAGCTTGCTGCAGAATGCTTGGCGTCTGGACAGTCACTCCTCCGCATACAACCGGCTGCCGGCCGGTCAATAGCAGCCTCGCGACATCCAGACGGCAGGCACGGTCTTGATGATGATGCGAATGTCCTCGAACAGCGACCAGTTCTCGACATAGTGGCGATCGAATGCGACGCGGCTGTCATAGGAAACGTCATTGCGGCCGCTGACCTGCCAGAGCCCGGTCAGGCCAGGGCGCGATTTCAGGTAATAGACGGCCGAACTGCCATAGATTTCGAGTTCGTCGCGCACCACCGGGCGAGGACCGACAAGGCTCATGTCACCCTGGAGGATGTTGATGATCTGCGGCAGTTCATCGAGGCTGAGCTTCCTCAGCACGGCCCCGACACGCGTGACGCGTGGATCGTTCTTGAGCTTGCGGGTGGCTATCCATTCGGCCTTGGCTTCCGGGTTGGCGGCAAGGTATGCCGCCAGCACCTGTTCACCATTCTGTACCATAGTGCGAAACTTGAGGCACGGGAAAATCCGTCCTCCCCGCCCGATCCGGCTGTGACCGTAGAAAATCGGCCCGCCGTCGGAGAACTTGACAAGCAGCGCGACCATTACAAACAGCGGACTGAGAGCAACCAGGCCAATCAGTGAACCGGCGATATCGAAGCTGCGTTTAAGCAGGCCGCCGATTGGTGGAAAGTCGATACCGGCCTGCGGAAAATCCGCGTCGGCCGGCTTGGCTACGTCCCTCATGCGTAAACTCCATACGTTGAACGGATGGTTTGCCGCACGATATCAAAAAAATGCTGCATCGCAACACACAATTCCTTGAGCGCCTGAAATAATCACGTCATGCATTGATTAAATAATGAACCGATCCTGCGCAAATTTTGGCCGTTTATGGCACATTCATGACAAATTATGGGCAACCTTGAAAAATTTAGTGCCTTTTTGAGGCTGATTTTGGGCGTATCGCTCTTTGCGCAGTGTGGTTGAGAAATATCGTGCTGTTGCTTTGTAAAATATAGACCGCTCTTAAAGTAAACTACTGATTAATATTGTGGCTCTTACTGAAGTGAGTCCAAACCGGCTGATTGGTCGTGATACCGGGGTGTGCATCGCAACATGGCAGACTCGATCCCCCGGAACTTATCCAAAATAATTTGCGGTTGGCCTTGCCCGCTATTGCAACCTTAATAGAGTTGCAAATTGTTTCTGTCAGAGTATGGAAAGCGTGGGAAGGCCGGAAGCAACCGGCTAAAAAAGCGGGTGGCCTCAACAAGCTCGCATGGCGAAGGGGAGGCTCGGGGTGGTCAATCATCGATTTTTGCCCGAGCAGGTTGACGGGCTGTCGGGTATGTCGCTACCAAAATTCATTATTGGCATGATCTTCGCGCTGGCGATCGTGGTCGCCTGGTCTTATCTCGAAGGCGCTTCGCTAGGCACAACGCTTTTTCGCGCCATAACCTGCGCCATTGTCATTCAACTGGGCTACTTTCTGCTCGTATTCGTCATGGTTGCCAGAAATACCTCGACGTCGGTTGATAAGATTCGCGACGCCGAACGAAAGCTGAGTTCGACCGAAGCGGCCGATGGCGAGAAGTTCAGTGCCAGGAGAAGCCTCCACTGACCTGACGGCAGGGTGCGTCGGCCAGGTCCCTGGCGGACTGCTCGCCCGACAACATCCTGGGCAACCGACTTGCGGATTTTTCCTGCAGCCTCGGATCCTCTGATTCAGCCCCTGATATTACCTAAACTCTGGCGATCGACCTGATGATCAGCGATTCGAGTGCGCTGACGGCTCCATCCAGAATGGGCAGCGACGGTGTGCGAAGCGGCCCGTCTATCCGCTGGCATTTCATCGCCCATAGATTGCGCCGATGCGACACGGAAAGGAAAGACTGGACGGGACGAATGATTTTGACGATGCTTTGCTTCGCACCTGCAGCATAAGCGCCGCTGACGCTTTTTCAAACAGACGACAGTCGTTGAGAACGAGAGCTGCATTGGACATTCAAACGGGGAAGGGCGAGGAATCGGAGCTACCTGTGCAGTCGAGAGGCGAATTGATGACAGAACCGGAAGTCTGCGTGATCATCGCCGCCCGCAACGCGGCGCGGACAATTGCGGTTGCCATAGCATCGGCCTTGCGCGAGCCGGAGGTGGCCGAAGTCGTCGTCGTCGATGACGCCTCCACTGACGATACCGCGAAAGTCGCTCGGGCGGCCGACGATGGCAGCGACAGGCTTTCCGTCATCCGGCTCGACGTCAACGGCGGTCCTTCCTCCGCCCGCAACGCCGCGATCGCCAGCTCCAAATCGCCGTTCATCAGCATTCTGGACGCCGACGATTTTTTTCTCGAGGGCAGATTTCGCGAGTTGTTCGCCAGCGCCGATTGGGATTTCGCTGCCGACAACATCATGATGATCAGGGACGATGCGGCGACCGACGTTTCGAAAATCACCGCTCCGCGGTTTTCGGCCGATCCGGAATTTCTCGATTTCGAGCGCTTCATCGAAGGCAACATCTCCAGTCGTCGTGTGCAGAGAGGTGAGTTGGGTTTCCTCAAGCCGGTGATCAGCCGCGCTTTTCTGGACCGGCATGGGCTGCGCTATGACGAAAACCTGCGGCTGGGCGAAGACTATGAACTTTACGCGCGCGCGGTTGCTTGCGGGGCGCGGTTCAAGGTCATCAGGTCCTGCGGCTACGGCGCGATCGTTCGCGCGGATTCGCTGAGCGGCCAGCACAAGACGCAGGATCTTAAGCGTCTGGCCGACGCGGATCTGGCGCTGCTTGCGATCGACAGTTTGCCGGAAGGCTCCAAGGCCGTGCTCAGAAAGCACGAACGGCAGGTACGCGACAAATATCGGTTGCGAAACTTCCTCGACGTGAAGAACGAGAGAGGGCTGACAGCGGCTGCGGCCTACGCCCTGGCCAGCCAATCCAATCTCATTCCCATCGTTCGCGGCGTGGCCGCCGACAAGTTGGATGCGCTGTTTCGCCGCGCCGGCTTTGGCTCGAAACAGCCTGTGCCGTCGCGGCGCTTTCTCATGGCCGCAACCAGCCCGGTCGGCGAGGCTTGAGCTGGTCCGCCGGCGCGCCACACCGATCATGTCAACAGGTCCTTACCCTGCCTCAAAGCGATGCGAATTTCCGATTCGCCGCACTAGGTGGTTGCCTACTCGCTTTGGGAATGGCATGTATGTTGCGGTGCAGCAATTCTGATTGGCTGTTTGAATCGGCCGAAAATGTCCGCCTGTCAGAGGAGTTGGACGATGCGACAAGAACTTTTTTGGCCCGGCCGGGCACAAGGGACAGCTTAGGCCGGCTATGACAGGAAACTGAGCGCATGGCCTCGATATTTGGCTTCAGATCAAGGGATCCGGCTCGAGACAGGCAGACCGATATCTCGCGCCTTGACCGCCTGGCAAAGCTGCTTGACCAGATCGCAGCCGAGATCGAGGCGGAGAAAAACGGGCTTGAGAATCGCTACCGGACAAAGGCCACCAACGCCGCCTTCCTGGTCGAGGCGATGGAAAATGGCGCGGCCTCCTCCAGCAGATCCTCCGAGGTCAGCGAACTGACGAAGTCGATCCTGAATTACGAGCGGCGCATCGCGGCGCTCGCCCGCCAGAACGAATTGATGAAGGGTCTCCGGCATTCGCTGGATGCCATCTTCGACGAAAGCGCCCAGCCTAGCTCGACCACCAAGGCTGATTTCGCCAACCCGGCCGCCGACACGGGGTGAAATTTCAAAGATCCTGGGTGAAGCAGGCAACCGGGGAAGCTAGCGGCAGAAGGTCAAGATCATCTCGTTTCGTCATGGTTTTGAACATCGACTTTGGGTTGCGGGGCGCACAGCACAAGGTGAGTTTGGTATGAACGCGGATTCGAAAAGCACGTCCACCCCAGCAACCGGCGACCGGCCGTTCACGCAGTTGATGAGGCAAGGGAAACTGAGGCTGCTATATTCGGGCGGTGCGTTTCTGCTGGTCGCACTCGGCTGCCTGGTTGCCGGCCCGACCCCTTCCCGTTCGCAGGACATCCCGACTGCGCCATCGTTCGTCGATGATTTCAACAGCTTCGACCGGGCGCGTTGGTACATTGCCGACGGCTGGGCGAACGGCAAGTATCAGAACTGCATCTGGTCCAAAAAACAGGTCAAGCTTTCCAATGGCATGCTGACGCTCGGTTTCGAAAAGCAGAAGCTGAAGGATCGCGATTTTGCCTGCGGCGAGGTCCAATCCAAGCAGCGCTTCGGCTATGGCACCTATGAGGCGCGGATGAAAACCGATTCAGGCCCTGGCATCAACGCCTCCTTCTTCACCTACATCGGCCCCACCGATAAGCAGCCGTGGGATGAAATCGACTTCGAGGTGCTGACCAAGGACACCTCCAAAGTGCAGGTCAACGCCTACATCGCCGGCAAGGGCAATAACGAGAAAGTGGTGGATGTAGCTGGCGGCACCGACAAGGCTTTTAACGATTACGCCTTCGTCTGGGAGAAGGACCGGCTGCGCTGGTACGTCAATGGCGAGCTGGTCAACACGATCACCGATCCGGCAAAGCTGCCCAGCCATGCGCAAAAGATATTTTTTAGCCTGTGGGGCAGCGACACGATGAAGGAATGGCTGGGGCCGTTTTCGGATCCGGGTCGCAAGCTTACCTTGCAAGTGGATCGCGTCGCATTCACGGCGCTCGGCCAGCCATGCCAATTTCCGGAATCGCTAGCATGCAGCATTAAGTAAAGACCAATCTGAACCGGCCGGGCCGAAGCGCTCCGAAGTCTTGAACAGGAATGAAATCAAATGAATTTGACGGTCTTTGGAATCGGCTATGTCGGTCTGGTGCAGGCGGCGGTGCTCGCCGAAGTCGGCCATCAGGTAGTATGCGTCGACATCGACGCGAAAAAGGTGGAGCGGCTCAATCAGGGCCTCATCCCGATTTTCGAGCCCGGGCTCGAAAACCTCGTCAAGGAGAACCATGCGGCCGGCCGCATCAAGTTCACCACCGACGCCGCGGCCGCCGTCAAGCATGGCCAGATCCAGATGATCGCTGTCGGCACGCCTCCGGGCGAGGATGGTTCGGCCGATCTCAAATATGTGCTGGCCGTTGCCGAGGCCATCGGCCGGGAGATGGCCGCGCCCAAGATCGTCGTCGGCAAGTCGACCGTGCCGGTCGGCACCTGCGAAAAGATAAAGGCCAGGATCGCCGCGACGCTGAAGGCGCGGGGCCGCGAGGATCTGACTTTCGACGTCGCCTCCAATCCGGAATTCCTCAAGGAAGGCTCCGCGGTGGCCGACTGCATGAAGCCCGACCGCATTATCGTCGGCACCGGCAGCGAGGACACCGAGGCGGTGATGCGTGAGCTTTACGCTCCATTCAACCGCAACCACGAGAAGATGATCGTGATGGATGTGCGCAGCGCCGAGTTCACCAAATACGCGGCCAATTGCATGCTGGCAACCAAGATCAGCTTCATGAACGAAATGGCCAATCTGGCCGAGGAACTCGGCGCCGACATCGAGGAGGTCCGCAAGGGCATCGGCAGCGATCCGCGCATTGGCTACCACTTCATCTATCCGGGCCTCGGTTACGGCGGCTCGTGCTTCCCCAAGGATGTGCGCGCCCTGATCAAGACCGCCGAAGGCGTCAAATTCGATGCCAAGCTGCTGCGCGCCGTCGAGGAACGCAACAACGAACAGAAATCGGTCCTGTTCGACAAGGTGAACCGCTGTTTCAACGGCAATCTGAAGGGCAAGACTTTTGCGCTGTGGGGCCTGGCGTTCAAGCCCAATACCGACGACATGCGTGAGGCGCCGGCTCGGGTCTTGATGGAAGCGCTGTGGAAGGCCGGCGCCAAAGTGCAGGCTTACGATCCCGAGGCGATGCAGGAATGCCAGGCCGTCTACGGACTGCGCGAGGATCTGCTGTTGTGCGGGACCAAGGAGGCAGCGCTGCGTGGCGCCGATGCGCTCATGATCGCCACCGAGTGGAAGAATTTTAAGGCACCGTCGTTCGACGCGATCAAGAATGCGCTGTCCACGCCGATCATCTTCGATGGTCGAAACCTCTACGACCCCAAGGTCATCGCTCGCTACGGCATCGAATATCACTCGATCGGCAGGATGGCGGCGTGAGATCAGGCGGGACAGGCCGGTGGCTAGGACATCAAGGACGATCGCGAAGGCTTCGATGAACGCGCTCGTGTCAACAAGGGGTCTTCTCTGATGGTGCTGGGCATCAGGCCGGAACAGATCGCCAACGAGCATTTCGATCTTGTCGCAGTCGGTTCCGGTTTCGGTTCGGCCTTCTTCCTGCATGCGTTCGCCAAGCAGCGAAAGGCACGCATTCTGGTTCTGGAATGGGGCGGGCACAACACGCATGAATGGCAGCTCGAGCAGAACGTCAACACCGACATCGAGGACAAGACCACCTACAAGACCAACTCTGACAAGCCGTGGAATTACACCATCGGATTGGGTGGCGGAACGAATTGCTGGTTCGCCCAGACGCCGCGCTTTCACCCGAACGACTTCAGGCTGAAAAGCCTCTATGGCGTCGGTAACGACTGGCCGATCAGCTATGACGAGCTCGAGCCGTTTTACTGCGATGCAGAGGACGTCATGTCGATTTCAGGCGACCCCGACATGGCGGCGATGATGCCGCGTTCCAGGCCATTTCCCCAGCCACCGCATCACATGTCGACGCCGGACCGGATGATGAAAGCGGCGCAGCCGGACCAGCATTTTGTCATGCCGACAGCCCGCGCGCGCGTGCCGACCGCGCAACGGTCTTCTTGCTGCGCCAACTTGCGATGCGGATTATGCCCGGTCGATGCCAAATTCACCGCCAACAATGGCCTGATGCACCTCTTCGAGCATCCCGACGTTTCGGTCTGCCTTGGCGCTGAAGTGCGCCGGCTCGACCATATCGGCGGTTCGGTCCGTTCGGTCGCATTCGTGCATGAGGGCAAGGAATATTCGGTCAGCGGCGATCTTTTCATACTGGGCGCCAATGCCATCCAGAGCCCGGCGATCATGTTGCGGTCCGGCCTGTCGGGCGAATTCGTCGGGCGCGGCCTGCACGAATCCTACGGATGGAATTTCGAAGCCTATCTCGACGGTGTCGACAATTTCGACGGAAGCACCATCACCACCGGCTTGAATTTCGGCCTTTATGACGGCGCTCACAGATCGGACCATGCGGCGGCGCTGGTCTATTTCGAAAACCGCTGGCAGCACGGGATGCGCCCTGAAAAGGGACGTGTCCGTCAGACGCTTCCCATCATCATTGTTACCGAAGACCTGCTCGACCCGGAAAATCTCGTGATTCTCGACGAGGATGAAAACGCCTTCGTCAGTTTCGCGGGAGCATCCGACTATGCGGTCAAGGGCATGGCGCGGGCAAAGGAGAAATTGGCGGCGCTTCTGGCGCCGCTGCCGGTCGAAGAGATCTTCGATCGCGGCATCCGGCGCACCGAGTCGCATGTCCAGGGCACGTTGCGGATGGGCTCGAGCCCGGCGGATTCGGTGGTCGATCGGGACATGATCCACCATCAGCTCAGGAACCTGGTTGTCGTCGGCTCGAGCACATATCCAAGCTGTTCCTGCGCCAACCCGAGCCTGACGGCGGCAGCCCTCTCCCTGCGGGCGGCGAGCCGGATAGCAGGAAAGGAAATGGCCGGATGACCAAGGTTTCGCGACGCGCGGCACTGGCCATCATGGCTGGCGGAGTTGCTTCGACCGGCATCGCCTACGCCACCGTTTCCTCGCTTTCGGACGAAGACCTGGTGCGCGTCACACTCGAAAGATATTTCGGCAGGCTGAACATGCGCATCGAACATTTGCAGCAGTTCGTCCTGGAATTCCAGAAGCGGAACCCCTGGATATTTCCAAACACAAAGCTGGGCGATGCTGTCACTGTGCTTGAGGCGCTGAAATTGGGCGCCGCACGCCGGTTTCTGCCCGAACAGAAAAAACAGGACCTGAGGCATTTCGACCGCTGGGTCATTGCCGAGTTCCATATGCTGACCGACTACGCCCGGCGCAGTTCGCCAGCCGACCCGGTCCGGTTCACCGGATGGCAGCCGTGTACCAATCCGTTCGCCAATTTGGAGACGCAGCAGGATGCTTGAAGCGGGTCGCAAGCCAGCATCCGTAAATAAGCCGCGCGTCATTGCCCGTAAACTTGAGAATGCGACAAGGAGCCGAAACCATGAAAGTGCTTTTTGCAGGCGGTAACGGTTACACGCCCCAGTTCAGCGGCGGTGTCCAGTCCAGCACCCATCACCTTGCCGAACAGTTGCGCGAGCACGGGCATGAGGCTTCGGTGCTCGCCGCCCTGTTCGGCCAGGGCGTCTTCGGCTACAAGGCGCGCGCCAAGATGAAACTTTTGAGGCAGCGCGCTGTCATCGACAGCTTTCCGGGCTATCCGGTCGTGCGCGCCTGGTTTCCCTGGGAGGCGGCGGGTTTCGCCGTCGAAAAGCTGAGGCCGGATGTCGCCGTGGTCCAGTGCCACAAGTCGGTTCCGATCGGCAAGGCGCTGCAGGCCGAAGGCGTGCCGCTGGTCGTCTATCTCAGGAATGTCGAGTTCCACGAATTGGGCGGCGATCTGCGCGAGTTGCATTCGGCGCTCTACATAGCCAATTCCGAGTTCACGGCGCGCACCTACAAGGCAAAATTCGATATCGATTCGACGGTTATACCGCCGACCATCAATCCCGCGCTCTACCGCACGCCGACGACAGGCGAGTTTGTCACGCTGATCAACCCCTATGAGGAAAAAGGTTTCGAGCTTGCGGTGCGCATCGCCGCCGCCTGCTCTGAAATCCCGTTCCTGTTCGTCGAAAGCTGGAAGCTTGACGATGATCATCGGGCCCGGATCGAGCAGACGATCGCGCCGCTCGGCAACGTCACCCTGGAGAGCCGGACCAACGACATGAAGACGGTCTACGGCCGCACGAAAATCCTGCTGGCTCCCAGCAAATGGGAAGAGGCCTGGGGTCGGGTGGCGTCGGAAGCCCATTGCAGCGGCATTCCAGTCGTCGGCTCGCGTCGTGGCGGCCTGCCCGAAGCGATCGGCTCCGGTGGCGTGGTGCTGGATTACGATGCCCCACTCGCCGACTGGGTGGCAGTGGTCAGGCGTCTGTGGACCGACAGCCTGGAATATGGGCGGCTTTCAGCGGCGGCGCGTGCATTCTCCGAGCGCCCGGAACTCGATCCGGCGGGTCAATTCGCGACCTTCTTCTCGATGCTGGAGAGGGCGACACAACAGCCTTCGCGGCAAGCCGCCTAACCCATGTCGCGCAAAAGCATGCGCTCGGGCCTGACCCTGGGCGGCCTGACCCGAGGGTGCGTAGCGGTTTGTCGCGTGACGCGCTTTAAGTCCCGAAACCCGGGTTCAAGCCGGTCGTTTGACCCGGCTTTTGAGCGTCTCGTAACCGCGTTCGCCAAGCAGCGTGCGCGCGACGGTCTTGATTGCCGTCTTGCGCCCGTCAGGCGAACTGATCTGCCTTAACCTGCCCGGAAGGTTGCGCGCCGCCTGTCCAAGTGCCGGAAGTGACAGCGTGTCAGGATAAATTACCAGATGCGTTTCAACGCACAGCACCGGCTTGCCGGAAAGCTCGGCGATCTTGAGGGCCTGCTGGTGCTCGCTTTCGATGAACAGGATGGCATCGGATTTGCGGTAGAAATCGGCTTTGAAACTGCCATGCACGCCAAGCCGTTGCCGTTCAGCCTTGCTCGGCAGGTCAAGCATGATCAGCTTGTCGTATTCTATGCCGTGCTTTGCCAGCCATGCTTCGGTAAGCGTGCGGTATTTCTCGAGCCGGCTGGTGACGAGCCAGCCGATCTTGCGGGTCGGGCCAAACAGAGGCAGCGCTTCGCCCAGGAATTTCTCATAGGCGGGGCCGTCGTCATTCTCTGCTTCGGTCGGGTCCAGGCAAAGCACGCCGTCAATGTCGACGCAGCTTTGCGCGAGGAATTTGTGGTGCATGAAGTTCCATTGGAACATCCTTGGATGCGGCACGACCTCGAGGACGATGTCGGTTTCCTCGTGTTGGGACAGCAGGCCGAACACCGCGGCAAAGGTGAAGTCCGCCTTGATGCCGGCAGCCCCTACCCGGCTGCGCGCCTCTCTCATGGCAGCGCCGCCGCTGACGCTGTCGTCGATCACCAGGACCTTGCGCATATCGGTCGCCTGGCGGTCGAGCGCGGCGCGCCGTTTGGTGACGCCCGAAGTATAGATCTTTCCGGCCAGGAAACTGTCCAGGTCGGTCATCGGAATGTTCGCCGTCAGGCTGAGCAGGGTGGCGGCGAGAATGCCGCTTCGCGGGACCCCGACCACCAGGTCGATGTCGCGCGGCAACCGGTGAAGGTTTCTGACAATCGCATCATTCATGTCGGAGATCGATCGGTAGTGCATGGGATCAGACCTGGTCCTCGTATGGATGTCCGTGCAAAGTTACTTCGCCTCGCTTGGTGCGGCCTTAGGCGCCCGCGCCGGCAGCAGTTTTAGGGCCTCCCGCAACGCCTCGCGGCCGGAAGCAAACGCCAGCGCGGTCATGACCGTGATCATGTAGGACAGCGCCACGGCGCTCGCCATCGCGAAGATGTGCTGTTGCGGCAGCAACGGCTTGGCGAACCAGATCGCGGCAAGCGCCAGATGCGCGCCAAGCACGAAGGGCGTTGCCGCGCGAAGCATATGGCTTGCCCGCAGCGGCCCGGTCTTTCCGATATACAGCCACAGAAAAGGCGTTCTGAGATACTCGCTCACCGCATAGGCGATCGCCACGCCCAGCGCGCCATAGGGCAGGCCGATCAGGAAGGCCAGCACCGACGTCAAAGCTGTTATGATGCCCCAGCGCATGAAATCGCCCGAGCGGCCCTGGCTGATGAAAAGCCATCCCGCCGGGTTGTTGAGCGGCTGCAGCAGACCGGCAAAACCGAGCGCCAGGAAGATGCTGGAACTCTGCCGCCACTGCTCGCCGAGCACGAACGGTATCAGCACGTCGGCCATGGCGATGGCGAAGGCGACACCCGGAAGTGCGACCAGCAATATCAGCGGCATGACGCGAAGATAAGCGCTGCGGTAGCGATCCGGCTCGTCCTTCAGCCTGGAAAGAGCCGGCACCATGACCTTCGACAGCGGATTGGTGATCTGGCTCAACGGAAACAGAAGCAGCTTGTAGGCGCGGTCATAGAGTCCAAGCTGCGCTTCGCCCCAGTATTTTCCGATCAGCACATTGTCGAGATTTCGGGCAAAGAAGTTGGCGAAGTTGAACCCGGTGATGCCGGCGCCGAAATTGATCAGCTCGCTAATGCCGTTGACCTTGCGCGGCAGGCTGGGGCGCCATCGCGAGTTTGCCCAGTAGCAAAGCGTGGGCAGTACGGCTGCTGTCAGGGTGCCGGCAAAAAGCGCCCAGTAGGAACGGTCGATGAAAGTCCAGGCGATCGATACGGCAAGGCCGGCAATGCCACTTGCGACGTCGATGATGGCCAAGCGGGCGAACTGCATTCGGCGTGTCAACAGCGCCAGATGCTGGGCGCCCAGCCCATAGGCTATGATCTGCAACCCGAGTGCTGCCACCAGACCAGACACCCGCGGTTCGCCATAGAAGGCGGCGACCAGAGGCGCCGCGCCGGCAAGCACGCAGGCGAGCAATGCGCTAACCGCGACATTGACCCAGAAGAGGTAATTGACCTCTTCATGCTTGATTCCGCTTTTCTGAACCGTCGCCTGGGTCAGGCCGAAATCCTGGAACAGCGCGATGAACGCCAGCACAGGCGCGCACATCGCCACGACGCCGAAGTCCTGCGGCGAGAGCAGGCGCGACAGCACGATGACGGAGACGATCTGCGTCGCAACCCGCACCGATTGCGCCAAAGCCGTAATGATAGCGCCGCGTCCGACCGATCTGCGGAGAGAGCCCTCTGGCGGGTCGAATGCATTGGCTTGCAAATTAAGGGTCCCTGATTTTCGTGCCGGTCCCGGAGTCCCGACCCATGCCCGATGCCACCATCAAACTACGGCAATAATATTGCAGCGCAACAAAAAACATTGATTTTTGCTACGCTGCACCAAAAATGTTGCGATGCAGCACGAGCTGTACTAGGATTCTTTCGGGTGGGCCAACAGCGGTCGAGTTTTTCATGCTGCATGTCTTGTACTTGGTGCACGACGTCTCCGATCCGGCAGTGCGCCGGCGGATCATAATGCTCAAGGCGGGCGGCGCCCAGGTCACACTGGCAGGCTTTCGCCGGTCAGCAAGCCCGATCGCCGAGGTCGAGGGCTTGCATCCGATCGATCTTGGCGCAACGCGCGATGGGCGATTCGCCCAGCGGCTGGCAGCGGTCACCAAGGCGGCGGTTTCGATCGGGTCGAAACTCGGTTCGATGCCCAGACCCGACCTCATCATCGCGCGCAATCTGGAAATGCTCGCGCTTGCCCGGCGTGCCAAATCGGCATTCCAGGCAACCGTGCCGATCGTCTATGAGTGTCTCGACATCCATCGCCTGATGCTTCGCGACGATTTTCTGGGCAAGGCGATGCGCGGCGCGGAGCGCTATCTGGCCAGGGATGTAAAGCTGCTGGTCACCAGTTCGCCGGCCTTCATCGCAAACTATTTCAAGCCGTTCGGGCAGATTGCCGCGCCGGTCGAACTGCTCGAAAACAAATATTTCGAGCCTGCCGCGGTTTCGCTGAATGATCGCACGGCGGCGGAGCCCGTCCCTCCGCCTTGGCGGATCGGCTGGTTCGGCGCGCTCCGATGCCGCCGCTCCCTGGAACTGCTGGCCGAATTTTCCCGGCGACACGAGGGCCGCTTCGAAATCATCCTCAGGGGCCGTCCGGCGCTTTCCGAATTTCCGGATTTCCACGGTTTCGTCGAATCTGAGCCCTGGCTCTCGTTTGGCGGACCCTATCGGAATCCCGAAGATATGGCGACGATCTACCGTGAGGTTCATTTTTCCTGGGCCATCGATTTTTTCGAGCAAGGGCTGAATTCTGAATGGCTGCTGCCCAACCGCCTCTACGAGGGCTGCCGCTTCGGCGCCGTGCCGATCTCGATGGGCCACACCGAAACCGGCCGGTTCCTCGACCAGCAGGGAATCGGTGTTCTCTTGCCTCAAGCCACTCCCGAGGCACTCGAGGCTGCCTTGGGCGAGTTGGAGGAGCATCGTTTCGGGAAATTGCGGGCGCGTGTTCTTGCCCGCAATCCGCGAACCTGGAGCCACGATCGCAGCGATTGCCGGGCGCTCGTCGAGAAGCTTCGCGGGTTGACGGTCGCGCCCGGTTCATATGCTGCCGAGGCACTGGCTTAGGATGGCTAGGGAAGGACATGGGCCGATGATGCAGACCGAAATGCCGTCCAACCTGATCGTGATTCCGTGCCTGAACGAAGCGGCTCACATCAGTGCGCTTGTTCATGAACTTCGACCGGCCGCCGAAAGGCTCGGCGCCCGGATCATCGTTGCCGATGGCGGTAGCACGGACGGCACCAGGGCGATCGTCGAGGAGATCGCCAGGAAGGATCCGAGGGTCATCCTTCTTGACAATGAAAAGCGCCTCCAGAGCGCGGCGATCAATCTCGCCATCGCCAGGTACGGCGATGGGGCTGAATATTTCATTCGCATCGACGCGCATGGCGGCTACCCACCGGATTATTGCGACCGGCTGATCGAAGAGGCGCTGACCACCGGCGCCGATTCGGTCGTCGTCTCGATGCTGACCAGCGGCAGCGGCACAGTGCAGAACGCGGTTGCGGCTGCACAGAATTCCAAGCTCGGCACGGGCGGCTCCAAGCACCGGCATCTCTCGGCGGGAGAGTGGGTCGACCACGGTCACCATGCTCTGATGCGGATTTCGGCGTTCAAGGCGGTGGGCGGCTATGACGAGACGTTCAGCCACAACGAGGATGCGGAGCTCGACTACCGGCTGCGCAAGGCCGGCTACCGGATCTGGATGAGTGGCAAGACGCAAATGATCTATTACCCGCGCTCGTCGCTCGCCGGCCTCTATTTCCAGTATCTCGGCTATGGCCGCGGCCGAGCAAAGAACGTTCTCAAGCACCGCATGATACCGAAGGTCCGGCAGATGGTGCCGCTCCTGGTGTTCCCTGTCGTCCTTCTCTCTGCCTTTTTCTTCGTGCATTGGCTGGCAGTCATGCCGATTCTGGTGTGGGCGTCGGTTTGTCTCGGCTATGGCGTGCGGATTGCGATCAGCCAGCGCAATCCGGACAGCGCCCTTGCCGGGATTTCGGCAATGGTCATGCATTTCGGCTGGTCCGTCGGTTTCTGGCTGCAACTGCTTGGACCGCGATCGCAGCGTAGGAGGGTGGCATAGTGGGTGTGGCCGAAAAAAACCGCAGCGTCGACGTCTGCGTCTGCACGTTTCGGCGGCCGGAGCTTGCCGACACGCTTCGCTCGGTTGCCGCCCTGGACGTGCCTTTGGGATTCGACATCCGCGTCATCGTCGCCGACAATGATGACGGGCCGACGGCCGAACTGCTGGTGGCGACGCTGGCGGAGACGCTGAAGCTGCCGATCAGCTATCGTCATTGCCCGGCACGCAACATCTCGATCGCCCGCAATGCCTGCCTTGACGCCAGCACGGCGGATTTCGTCGCCTTCCTCGACGATGACGAAACGGCATCGTCCAGATGGCTCCTCGAACTGGTTGCGACGGCGGACTTGAGTGGCGCTGCCGCCGTGCTCGGGCCAGTGCGGGCGCGCTATCGGCCGGATGCGCCCTACTGGATGCGCCGCGGCGATTTTCACTCCACCTTGCCCGTCTGGGTGGGTGGCGAGATCCGCACCGGCTACACCTGCAACGTCCTGCTCAGGATGGGCGCCGACAGCCTCCGCGGCCGGCGATTCAGCCTGGCGCGTGGTCAGACCGGCGGCGAGGACACCGAATTCTTCGACTATATGGTCAAGGCCGGCGGTCGCATCGCCTTTTCGCCGCAGGCCTGGGTCGATGAAGTGGTGCCGCGCGCCAGGGCGGCTTTCGACTGGCTCCGTCGCCGCCGGTTCCGCGTCGGGCAGACGCATGGGCACCTGCTGGGGCGCGACGCGCATGGCCTCGCGCTGGTCAGGCAAGTCGGCCTCGCCTCGGCAAAGGCGGTTTTTTGTTTCGCATCGGCAATCCCGGTCGCCATCAGTCCCGTGCGCAGGAACCGCAGCGTGCTTCGCGGCATCATGCATGTCGGCGTCGTGAGCGGTCTTGTCGGCGTGCGTGAAATCCGCCAATACGGCCTGCCCTCGCCGCAGGAAGGGGGCAAGCGTGCAGCCTGACGTCACCTTTGTCATTGCCGCCTACAATTCGGAGCTGACCATCGAGCGGGCGATCGCCAGCGCCATCGCCCAGCGCGATGTGAGCGTGGAGGTGATCGTCGTCGACGACCAGTCGCGCGACCGGACGCTCGATCTGGCGCGATCCTACCCCGAAGACATCGTGCGCGTCGTCGCACTTGAGCAAAACCGCGGTCCAGGCGGCGCCAGGAATGTAGGCCTTGAGCTTGCGCGCGGCAGGTGGGTGGCGGTCCTCGATTCCGACGACGCGGTCTATCCCGGACGGATCTGCACCATGATTGACCGCGCCGAGAAAGCGGGCGCCGCGATCGCAGTCGACAATCTCCAGGTCGTTCGCGAGGACGGTGTTGCCGAAGAGACGATGTTCCCTGCCGACTATCTCGAGGGTTTGAGTGAAATCTCGCTGGCGGACTATATTGCTGGCAATGTGGTCTTCGAATCCAGGTTCAATCTCGGCTATCTCAAACCGATCTTCCAGCGCCGGTTTCTGAACGAAAACGGGCTTCGCTATGACGAAAGCCTGATCATCGGCGAGGACTACATCTTGCTGGCCGGTGCTCTGGCCAAGGGCGGCAAGTGCGTGGTCGAGCCGACGACCGGCTATGTCTACCATATCCGGACCGGCTCCATTTCCCGCGTGCTCGAACCTCATCACGTCGAGGCGATGCGTAAGGCCGACCTCGTTTTCGCCAGAACCCATTCGATGGACGCAAAGGCCGCAGCCGCTTTCGCAAGGCGCACGCGCAGCCTGCGCAAGGCGGCGTCGTTCCTTTCTCTGGTCCAGCACATCAAGGCGCGGTCCCCACTCAAGGCGGTGTGGACGGCGCTCAGCGATCCGGCGGCGGTTTGGCATATGGGCATGCCGATCGCCGTTCGGCTGCGAAGGTTGGCGGCGCAATTTGCCGTGGGTGCGGGGGAGGTGAAGGGTGCAGGCAGCTGAAAAATGGTTTTCGCGGCCTGCGACAGGTTGAAGTCGATCTCCTCAGAAGGAATATGCAATGAAGAAAGTCAGGAAGGCAGTCATACCGGTAGCGGGGCTTGGAACGCGATTCCTGCCGGCGACCAAGTCGATGCCGAAGGAAATGCTGCCGGTCGTCGACAGGCCTGTCGTGCAATATGCGGTGGACGAGGCGTTCGAAGCCGGCATCGAGCACATTGTCTTCGTGACGGGCCGAAACAAGGCGGTCATCGAGGATTATTTCGACCTGCATCCAGAATTGATCGGAACTTTGGAGCAGACCGGCAAGACGGCGCAGCTTCAGGCGCTGGAAAGCCTGCTTCCCGTGGCTGGTGCGACGAGCTTCATCCGGCAGCAGTCACCGCAAGGTCTCGGCCATGCGGTATGGTGCGCCCGGGAAGTCATCGGCGATGAGCCCTTCGCATTGCTGTTACCGGACATGGTGTCCTTCGGCGGTCGCGGATGTCTCGCTGAAATTGCGGACCTCTATGCGCAGACCGGCGGAAACGTCATCGCCGTCGAGCGCTGCGACCCGACCGAGACCAGCAAATACGGCATCGTCGGCTGCGGCGCCGATGTCGGCTCGGGCTTCGAGGTCACCGCCATGGTCGAAAAGCCGGCTCCGGCGAATGCGCCGTCGAACTACTACATCAACGGCCGCTATATCCTGCAGCCTGAAATATTCGGGCTGCTCGGCAATCAGCAGCGCGGCGCCGGCAATGAGATCCAACTGACCGACGCCATGGTCCGCCTTGCGCAAAGCCAGGCTTTCTTCGCGCAGCCCTTCAACGGCCGGATGTTCGATTGTGGCTCGAAGGAAGGGTTCATCCAGGCCAATATCGCCTTCGCGCTGGCGCGCGACGACATGAAGGGACCGATCTTCGAGATGCTTCAGGAATTCGTCCGGTTGCATGAGCGCCGGGTGGAAGCCGCATAAAGCCCATTTTTTGGGAGCAAGCATATGAATGGTGACGCAAGACATGCCGATATGTTTGACTGCCCAGGTCTCGCGGTGGCTGGCATGAAGCTTGCGCTGGGCATATGCTGATGCTCCCGGTCTAGCGCCTGCAAACGAGAGCAGCGGACCCGAGTGGAGACAGGGTTTGGGAAAATCCGCGGCTCAAACAAAAATAGAGCGGCGGCGCGTTCGACTTGAGAGACCGCCGCTCTAGATGCAAACTTGAATTGGACCGAAGATGAATTATGCCAATTTTCCTCTCGACAAGAGGAAACCATTGCCGAGTTCGGACCCAGTCAGCGCCGACGATTTCATCGATGTCGAGCGCCTGCTCGGCATGGCAGCAAGGCAGGCAAAGGTGGTTGCGGCATGCGCTGCCATCGGACTTTTTCTGGGCGTGCTCTATTTGCAGACCACGCCTCCCACCTACATGGCGACGAGCCGTGTGCTGATCGACGAAGGATTGAACAAGGTCGTTGACGAGGTCTCGGCGGCGTCGGTCAGCATGCAGACCGACTCCGCCATTCTGAGCCAGATCGAAATACTCCACTCGGCGAGACTGGCGGCGGTCGTCGTCGACAAGCAGAAGCTCGATCAGAACGACGCTTTCATGAACCCTCCGACGTCGGCCGTGTCGAAGGCTGCCGGTCTTGTGCGCGGCGTGGTCCGGTATTTCCGTCCCAATCCCGCCGTGGGTACGGCCGACGTTACTCAGCTTGACCCGGCGACGCGTGACGCGATGATTGCCTCGTCGCGGCGCGATTACGCAATCCTCAAACTGCAGGACGAGGTGCAAGCCGAGCGCATCGGTCGCAGCTATGTGATCTCCATCGCCTACCAGGCCACGGACCCCGCACTTGCGACCGCGGTTACCAAAGCCTATGCCGACGCCTATCTCGCCGATCAGCTCGATGCGAGCTTCGATGCGACCGAGCGGGCGGCGGTCTGGCTGCAAGGTCGGCTGACGGAGCTTCGCGAAAGCTCCCAGGCAGCGGCGCTCGCCGTCGAGAAGTTCAGGGCCGAACATGGGCTGGCCGTCGATGACGGCCAGTTGATCAGTGACAAGCAACTGTCGGACCTCAATGGCCAGCTCATTGAGGCGCAGGCCGACACCGCCCGCGCCAGCGCCCGCTACCAGCAATACAAGTCGATCGTCGAAAGCGGTTCGGACAACGCATTCAGGGACGCCGCGATATCCGCCGACCAGCCGAGCAACTCGATCATTTCAACGCTCAAGACCCGCTATCTCACTGTCGCCAAGCGGCAGCAGGATATCGAAGCCAATTTCGGGGCTGAGCATCCCCAGGCGGTCGCACTTGCCAAGGAAAGGGCCGACATATCGGCGCAGATATTCGGCGAGCTGAAGCAATTGACCGAAAGCTACCGCAACGAATACGAAGTCGCTCTCGCGCGCGAGACGGCGCTCCGTGCAAATGTCGCGTTAGCGGCTGGCAAGAGTTCCATCGACAACCAGTCGCAGGTCAAGCTGCGCGAACTGGAGCAGAAGGCAACGGCGCTCTCGACGCTCTATCAAACGTTCCTTGGCCGCTACGAGGAAGCCTCCCAGCAGCAATCCTTCCCGGTCGGCAAGATCCGCGTCATCTCGGACGCGACGCTGCCGAAGTCCGCGGCAACCCCGCGCACGTCCATAGTGCTGGGACTTTCGCTCGTGCTTGGCGTGATGTTGGGAGCCGGGGTTGGTGGCCTGAATGAGTTCAGGGAGCGGTTCTTCAGGACCGGCGAAGACGTTCGCGATCGCGTCGGCCTCAAATTCCTCGGCTACCTGCCAATCATTGGCAGCAGGGTCGCCAAGGACGATAAGCGCGATGACGGTCAGGCGGATATCAAAAGCGCCCCATCACCATCGGCGGCTGAAAGACGAGCGCGCATGCGGGTGAGCATCGACGCCCCGGCATCGATGTTTTCCGAGACGCTGCGCAGCGCCAAGATAGCCTTCGACGTGGTGATGGAAGGGCAAGGCAGCCGGGTCATTGGCGTGATCTCGGTCCTTCCCGGCGAGGGCAAGTCGACCGTGGCGGCGAATCTGGCCGGTTTGCTTGCCGCCAACGGGTCGAAAACGCTGCTGGTGGACGGCGACCTGCGTAACCCCGGCCTCAGCCGCAGCCTTGGCATGGAGGCCGAGCAAGGCCTGATGGAAGCGGTGGTGAGCGGGCAGACCTGGCAGTCCGTCGGCAAGATCGATCGGCAGACCAAACTGGCGATCGTCCCCGCCGTGCCGCGCGGTCATTTCTCGCACACAAGCGAGCTTCTGTCGTCGGCCGGGATGCGGCGTTTCATCGACAATGCCAAGGAGACCTTCCAGTACATCGTCGTCGACCTGCCGCCCCTCGGCCCCGTGGTCGATGCCAAGGCCTTTGCTCCGCTTGCCGACGGCTTCGTGCTCGTGACCGAGTGGGGGCGTACGCCGCGTGCGATGGTGCAATCCATATTGAGTTCGGAATCCTATATCGCCAACAAAATCGTCGGCGTGGTCCTCAACAAGGTCGATTTGAAGAAGCTGGCGAAGTATGGATCGATCGGCGGCTCGGAAAAATTCTTCGACAGATATTCGTCATACTATCTGGAGAAGTCGGAAGCGCGGACGAAGGTGAACAGCTGAGGCCGGTCTGTAGGACCGGCAGATCGTCGTCTTCCGCCGTCGGGCCGATACCGGGGCCGAGGCCGTCGTGAGCGAAGACGTATGCCTCTCGAACAGACCATGACCGGCAGCCTGTGCACGAGCCGGTAGGGTCGGTGGCGAATGACGTTCCTTAGGGTGCCGGTCGATTTCCTCGCTTGATCAGGTCGCCGAGCCGCGACGGGTCGCGCAAAGCGTCCGCACCCTGCTTTGTGCCGGACATTCCACCGTAGGACGTTTGCAGCCAGGAACCGGCGTGACAACGCTGGCGCGTTACGCCGCCTTGAGACGGTAGCGGAAGATGGTGTGGTCGAGCAGAAGCCGGATGCGCGGTTCGGCCTCGATCGCAATCAGCCAGCTCGCGGCGATCATGGTCGCGCCGACGATGACCACCGAAAGCAGGTATGGCACTCCCGCACGCATCAAGGCGCCGAGAATGGCTGCGCCGACGACATTATGGATCAGATAGAGAGGGTAGGTCATCAGGCCGATCCGGCGCCAGCCGCGCCAGGACAGGTCGAGCCGTAACGACCACGCCATCAGCGCCATGGCAGCGAGGAACAGGACGATCGGCGGCCCGTAGGGCATCGCGGCTTCGACCTTGATGCTGCGGACGTCGACAGCACTTATGATCTGCAGCACGCCGCCGGCCAGGAACAAGGCGCAGAAGACAAGGCGGGCGGGCGTCACTGCCTTGAAACGCATCAGCCAGAACAGCACACCTGTCGCGAAAAAACATCCGTGATGCACCAGGAGCAAGTCGAGCCAGCGCGCCTCGGCAAGGTCCGTCCAGTCGAATGGATAGTACAGGCACCAGAAAAGCGTGCTGATCGCGCCGAGCGCAACTGCCACCGCTTCCATCAGGTCGAAGCGGCCGAGCCGCAGCAGGATCCAGACGATGGCATAAAAGGCGATCTCGATGCCGAGCGTCCAGTAGACGCTGTCGACCCAGGGGTTGAACGGAACGAACAGGGCGGTGCGTATGAGCGTGGTGACAGCGTCCGTCGGCCAACTGAGATCGACGAGAAGCAGCACCATCGCGGTGACTGGTGCGCAGATCCAGACGGCCGGCGCCAATCGTTTCACCCTTGCCTCGAAAAACCGCAGCGGTGTCGAATGCTCGGCGCTGAAGGCGATGACGAAGCCGCTGATGACGAAGAATATCTGGACGCCGACCCATCCGAATTGGACCAGTCCGCCTATCTCCGGATGCGGCGGGATGCCGCCCGTCGCACGCGCCGAAACGCCCTCGGGGAATGCCCACACCCAGAAGCCGTAGTGGTAGACCATCACGAGGACAGCGGCGACAAAACGCAGGATGTCGACGCCGCCGAATGTTGTTTTTTGCTGAGCCATGCCGTGCCTTCGGAATGGCCCCCCACGCAAAGGTTTAAGGGCTATTGCTGCATTGCACAACAGACGATTGCAGTGCAGGATGAATTCGTATTCGTCCGAAGCCGCGATCCGCCTGCCGCGCTCCGAAAGCAGCTAAAGCCCGATTCCGCGTCCCTTCAGCGCCGCGGTGATTTCGTCGAGAATGATCGGATCGTCGATGGTCGCCGGCATTGTCCAGACTTCCTTGTCGGCAATCTTCTGCATGGTGCCGCGCAGGATTTTGCCGGAGCGCGTCTTGGGCAGGCGCTTGATCGTGACCACGGTCTTGAAGGCGGCGACCGGGCCGATCCGCTCGCGCACCAGCGTGACCACCTCGGTCTCAATAGTGGCGCTGTCACGCGTGACACCGGCATTCAGCACGACGAAGCCGAGCGGAACCTGGCCCTTCATCGCATCTGCGACGCCGACGACAGCGCACTCGGCAACGTCCGGATGCGCGGCCAGCACCTCCTCCATGGCGCCGGTCGACAGCCGGTGGCCGGCGACATTGATGATGTCGTCGGTGCGGGCCATCACGAACAAATAGCCGTCCTCGTCCATCATGCCGGCATCCGCCGTCTTGTAGAAGCCGGGGAATTCGTCGAGATAGGCTTGGCGAAACCGGTCATCGGCATTCCATAGCGTCGGCAGGCAGCCGGCCGGCAGCGGCAGCTTGACCACGACATTGCCCAACGTGCCGCGCGGCACTTCGTGGCCGGCATCGTCGAGCACACGGATGTCGTAGCCGGGCATCGGCACCCCGGGCGAGCCGTATTTCACCGGCAGTAGCCCTAATCCGGCAGGGTTGATCGTCATCGGCGAGCCCGTCTCGGTCTGCCACCAATGGTCGATTACCGGCACGTTCAATTTCTGCTCCGCCCATTTGATGGTTTCCGGATCGGCGCGCTCGCCGGCGAGGAACAGTGTGCGGAATTTCGACAGGTCATATTTCGGGACGAATTCGCCCTTGGGGTCCTGTCCCTTGATGGCGCGGAATGCGGTCGGCGCGGTGAACAGCGCGACCACGCCATGCTCTGATATCACCCGCCAGTAGGTTCCGGCGTCGGGCGTGCCGACCGGCTTGCCCTCGAACAGGACGGTCGTGCAGCCATGCAGCAGCGGGCCGTAGACGATGTAGGAATGGCCGACCACCCAGCCGACGTCGGAAGCCGCCCAGAACACCTCGCCCGGCTTGACGCCGAACTCGTTCTCCATCGACCATTTCAGCGCAACCATGTGGCCGCCATTGTCGCGCACGATGCCCTTGGGCTGACCGGTCGTTCCGGACGTGTAGATGATGTAGAGCGGATCGGTGGCGAGCACCGGAACGCAGTCGACATTGGCGCCCGCGGCCCGCTCGCGGGCGACGGCGTCGGCATAGTCGATGTCGTGGTTCTCCTTTAGCTCGCAGCGCAGCTGATCGCGCTGCAGGATGAGGCAGGCTTCGGGCTTGTGCCGCGACATCTCGATCGCCTTGTCGAGCAGCGGCTTGTAGGCGACGACGCGCCCGGGCTCCAGGCCGCAAGAGGCGGAAATGATCAGCTTCGGCCTGGCGTCGTCGATGCGCGTGGCGAGCTCGTGCGAAGCAAAGCCGCCGAAGACGACCGAATGCACGGCGCCAATACGGGCGCAGGCAAGCATGGCAAACGCAGCTTCCGCCACCATCGGCATGTAGATGATGACCCGATCGCCTTTTTGGACGCCGCGGTTCTTCAGCACCGACGTCAGCGCGACCACCTCGCGTTTCAATTCGGCATAGGTGAATTTCCTGACCGTGCCGGAAATCGCGCTGTCATGGATCAGCGCGATCTGATCGGCGCGGCCACCCGCCACGTGGCGGTCGACGGCGTTGAAGCAGGTGTTGCAGGAGGCGCCGCCAAACCAGCGCCCATAGACGCCGGCATTCGCATCGAAGACCGTTTCGAACGGCGAGAACCAGTCGATGGCCTTGGCCGCATCCGCCCAGAATTTTTCCGGATCGCGTTTCCAGCCGTCATAGACCTCGTGGTAGCGTGACGCCATCCAGCTTTCTCCCAGGAATGTTTCTGTCCTTGGAAATAGCGTATGCTGTTTTTGCAAGCACGTGCAAATTCGTCTTGGCGACCTCGCTTTGGTCGAAATGGACGTGGCCGCCGCTTTATCGCCGCAACCGGCCAGGTCGTAGAAAGCGCCTGCTGCTTAATACTGTTCCTATAGCCGTGGCGCGGTGTTGGCCGTGCTACATCCCCCGGCGCAGCGCAGCCGTATGCACCGGTGCGTCCCACAATGCGGTCGTCTCGTCGTCGAGCATGGTCAGCGTGATCGAGCAGCCGGCCATGTCGAGCGATGTCACATAGGACCCGACCAGCGAACGGACGACCGTCACGCCGTTTTTCTCGAAGATTTTCCGGGCGCTGTTGTACATCAGGTAGAGCTCCATCAGCGGGGTGCCACCGAAGCCGTTGACGAAAAGCAGCGCCGGGCCTTTTGCCCTGTCACCGAGATCGCCAGATATCGCCGCGCAGATCTCCTCGGCGATGGCGTCGGCGCTCTTCAACGCGTCGCGGCGGCGCCCGGGTTCGCCATGGATGCCGACGCCGAATTCCATCTCGCCGTCGCCGATATCGAAGGTCGGCCTGCCGGCGGCCGGTACGGTGCAACTGGTCAGCGCAACGCCCATCGAGCACGTCGCGCCATTGATGCGTTCGCCAAGTGCCTTCAACGGCTCCAGCGCCATGCCTTGCTCGGCCGCGGCGCCGAGAATCTTCTCGACCACCAGCGTGCCGGCAACGCCGCGCCGGCCAGTGGTGTAGGAGGAGTTCTCGACCGCGACGTCGTCATTGGTCACCACTTGCATCACGCCCTCCGACATTTCGGCAGCCATGTCGAAATTCATCACGTCGCCCTCGTAGTTCTTGGCGATGAACAGGCAGCCGGCACCCGTGTTGACCGCCTCCGCGGCCGCCATCATCTGGTCCGGCGTCGGCGAGGTGAACACCTGGCCGGGGCAGGCGGCATCCAGCATGCCATGCCCGACCAGCCCGCCATGCAGTGGCTCGTGGCCAGAGCCGCCCCCGGAAATCAGCGCTACCTTGCCGGGCTTGAGTGTCCTGCGGCGCACGAATTTATGCTCGTCGCCAAGCACAAGGATGTCGGCATGGGCGGCAACGAAGCCGTCGAGGCTTTCGGTCAGCACCGTGTCCACAGAATTCAGAAACTTCTTCATGGCCGTCTCTCCCGAAATAGCTGAACGTGGCGCGACTATGTCCCGCCCTTGCCGGCGATGCTGGTGATCTTCTGGATGAAATCGTTGACCGCCCTGTCGAGCGCCGCGTTCTGTTTGTCGTCGCCGAAATCGGGAACGATGAGCGAAACATGCCGCGTCCTGCGCATGCCGGATGCCAGCGACATTTTTCCCGGATGCGCCTGATGGTAGGCGGCAAGAAAATGGTCGCGTTCGGCCGGGCTGAAATGGCAGACAGCGAAAATAGCCGGCAAATGTTTTGACGGGATCGGGATCGAGTAGGCCGGACTGGAAATCTGGGTGACGAAGCTGCGATGCTTGCCCAACGCGTCGGCGAGGCGCTGGCGCATGCCGGACGGGCGCTGGTCGAGGACCTGCGACAGGATCGTCTTGTAGGCGCGGATCGCCTCTTCGGAGCCGGCTTCAGGCGTCTTCTTGGTTTCGGCCATGCCGGTGCCTAGATCGAGACGTCCGCAATGGCCGCCTTGGCCATTGCGAGCTGGGCGGGAACCACGGAAAGGTCGCGCAGGCCGGCCTCGATCAGCGCCGGGATCGCCGCCGGATCGCCGCCGGCGTCGCCGCACAGGCTGACCGGAATCTTTTGCGCGCGGCCGAACGCTGCAACCGATGCGATCAGCCGAAGCACGGCCGGATGCCTGATCGAATTGAGATGCGCGACCGACGCATTGTCGCGCGCCGCCGCCATCACATACTGGGTCAGGTCGTTCGAGCCGATCGAGAAGAAGGCGACCTCGGCAAACGCCTCAGGAGCGATCGCCACCGACGGCACCTCGACCATGATGCCGAGCGGCGGCATTTTTTGCGCGACGCCGCGCGCGGCAAGCGCGGCCTGCTCTTCGGCGAAGAGTGCGGCTGCTCGCTGATACTCGTCCCACACTGCGATCATCGGGAACATCACCTTGAGATTGCCATGCAAGGCGGCGCGCAGCAGCGCCCTGATCTGCACCCGAAAAACCTCCGGTCTCGCCAGCGATAGCCTGATGCCGCGCAGGCCGAGAAACGGATTGCCCTCTTCGACGGTGAAACCCGGCACCGGCTTGTCGCCGCCGCCGTCGACGGTGCGAATGGTCACCGGTTTGTCTTCAGCCCATTCGAGCACCTTGCGGTAGGCGCGATACTGCGTTTCCTCGTCCGGCAGCGTCTTGCCGAACAGGAACTCGGTCCGCATCAGCCCGACGCCATCGCAGGTCGAGACATCGATACCGTCGACATCGGACGGATCGGCGATGTTGACCTGCACCCGCACCGCAGTGCCGGCTTTCGTCACCGCCGGCCGAGTCAAAAAAGTTTCCGCCCTGTTGCGACGTGCCGCGAAAGACGACGACGATTGCCGGAACGCCTCGACCTCTGCCCTTGTTGGCCTCAACACGATGCCGCCGTGCTCGGCATCGAGCAGGGCGACGCCGGCAAGATCAGCCGGCGAAGCACCGAGCCCCACGATCATAGGCACGCCGCGCGAGCGCGCCAGCATGGCGACGTGGCTGGCGGTACTGCCCGCCTTCAGCGCAATGCCGCCGCCGGCGCTCCAGTCGGTTTCGAGAAAGCGCGTCGGCGCGATGTCCTCGCCGTAGAAGATGGCGCCTGTCGGCGCGGCAGCCGCGCTGTCCGCGGTCAGCGCGCGAAGCACCTGGTCTCTGATGTCGCGCATGTCGGCGGCGCGTGCCCGGAAATATTCCTGATCCGACCTTTCGTAGCCGACAATTTCGGCGTCAAGCGCCTGCCGCCATGCCGCATCGGCCGGCTGGCCGGCGGCAATCGCGGCAAAGGCCGGGCCGGTCAGCGCATCGTCCTCCAGCATGGCGAGCTGGAATTCGAGAATGTCGGCGGCATCGCCCTCGGTTGCCTGGATCAGCTTGGCAAGCCGGCCTGTCGCTGTGCCGATTGCCGTTTCGAGCGCGAGCCTCTCGTCAGCTGCGGTCGCTTTACTTCTATAGCGCGCGACGACCGGGTCGAGGTTGAACAGCGGCCCTTCGGCATAGCCGGCCGAAGCCGGGATCCCCTTCAGCTTAAGCGGTTCGGGCATGGTCCACGCCCTCGTCGAAGTCGCGCCGCACCAGTTCGACAAGCGCGCCGACCGCCTCGCCGGCACCGTCGCCCTGGGCTCTGATATGCAGCACCGTGCCTTTCGGCGCCTTGGCCGCCATCACCTTGACGATGCTCTTGGCGTCGAACCAAGGACCGTTGGCGGCGAGCGCCACTTCGACTTCGGCCGAAAACGTCTTGGCGAGCTTGGTGAATTTCACCGAAGGGCGTGCATGCAGGCCGACCTCATGGGTGATCAGAACGGTGGCTTCTGCGGATGCGGACATTGAGTCAAGATTCCTGTTCATTCACGATGGCGACAATTCGTGTGCCGTCGCCACCACTTCCCTGAGCGAGGCGCCGCCGGACGCCTCCGTCGCCGCCATCACCGCGCCCTCGACGATCGGCGCGTTGCAGACGATGATCTTGTGCGCGCGCGGCTCGCCGATCATCTCGACCGCCATCTCGCTGTTGGTTTCGGCGCCGCCAAGATCGACAAGTATAGCGACACCTGCCTCCGACCAGGCCTTGTCGATCGCGCCCATGATCGCCTCGACATTCGTTCCCAGCCCGCCATGGCCGTTTCCGCCGCACCATGCAAGCGGCACTTCGTCGCCGACCATCTGGCGCACCATGTCGGCCGTACCCTCGGCGACCAGCGGTGAATGCGATACGATGACGATGCCGACATTGCTCATGCTTGCCCCTCGATGGTCTCGGTGACAGCCCGCACCAGAAGCGCGGTCGAGCGTGCCCCGGCATCCATATGGCCGATGGAGCGGTCGCCGAGAAACGAGGCGCGCCCGCGCAAGGCCTTCATCGGCACGGTGGCATCGGCAGCACTGTCCGCGACATCGGCGATTTCCGATCCGGTCTTGCCCTGCAGCAGGGCGTCATGCACCGGTTGCAGCACGTCGAGCATGGTCTTCTGCCCGACCTGCGACTTGCCCCTGGCTGCCACCGCCTCGATCGCCTTGCCGAACGCTGCCATCAGGTTGGCGCGATCCGGCTCTACGGAAATTTCCTTGCCGAGCGCCATGAACAGCGTCCCGAACAAGGGGCCCGAAGCCCCGCCCACGGTCATTACCAGCTTGGTGCCGATCGCCTTCAGAGCGTCCGGCAGCGGCTTTGTCGCGAACCTGTCGGCCTCGGCGCGCACCGCCTCGAAGCCGCGCTTCATGTTCAGCCCATGGTCGCCGTCGCCAATTGCCTGGTCGAGCCTGGTCAGCTCTTCGGCGTGAGCGGCAATCGTGTCGGCGGTGACTGATATCAGCGTCTTCAGGTCAAGCTTGTCCATCGTCCCGGTCCTGTCCAGTGTCGCAGTCTTGTCCAGCGTCCCGCTCTTTTCCAGTGTCCCGTTCTTTTCCAATGTCCCGGGGCTCATCGGTTTGCAATCCTGTTTCCGGCCTGGTCGAAGAACAGCGGCGCCCGGTAGCGGATAATCACCCGGTCGCCCTTTTCCAATTGGATGTCGGGATCGGTCAGCGTCACCAGCTTTCTGCTTCCCACCGTCACATGCAGGTGGTTCTGGTCGCCCAGATGCTCGACCCAGTTAACAACGCCGTCGGCGGGGCCATTCGATGCCTTGCCGATCGACAGATGTTCTGTACGCGCGCCGATCGTTTTGGTTCCCGCCGGCATGTCGCCATCCGGCAGCAGGCCGGTCGGCAACAGATTGATCGCCGGCTGGCCGAGCCTTGCGGCGACATGAAGGTTTGCCGGCTCCGAGTAGATGGTGCGCGGCGTGCCGATCTGCGCCAGCACGCCGTCGGCGAGAATGCCGATGCGATCGGCCATCGTCATCGCTTCGATCTGGTCGTGCGTGACATAAAGCATGGTGGCGCCGACCTCGGCCTGGATGCGCTTCAGTTCGAGCCGGAGGTCGGCGCGCAGCTTGGCATCGAGCGACGACAACGGCTCGTCCATCAGATAGATCGAGGGCTTGCGCACCAACGCGCGCCCGATGGCGACGCGCTGCATCTCGCCGCCAGAAAGTTTGGTGGAGCGGTTGTTCAGCTTGTGGTGGATACGCACCATCTTGGCCACATCCTCGACGCGGCGGCGCACCGCGTCCTCGCTCAGCCGCCGCGCCGGCGAGCGCAGCGGAAAGGCCAGATTGTCGAAGACCGACAGATGCGGATAAAGCGAATATTGCTGGAAGACGAAGGCGGTGTCGCGCTCGGCCGGCGACAACATTGTCGCATCGCGGCCGCCGATATGGATCGAGCCCGTATCCGGCCGTTCCAATCCGGCGATAAGTCTGAGCGTCGTCGTCTTGCCGGCGCCGGTCGGGCCGAGCAGCACGACGAATTCGCCGTCGGCGACGTGCAGATCGAGAGTGTCCAAGGCGACATGTTCACCGAAGCTCTTGGTCACGCCTTTGATCTGCACGTCAGCCACGATGCGCTCTTCCCTGGGAAGCCCCGTCATGGATTGCGGTTCGCACAGCGCGGCCGGAGCCCTTCTCGAACAGCGACAGCCGCGTGCTGCTCAGCGCCAGGCCGACCTGGTCGCCTAGATTGAGCCGGATTTCGGCCGGCACCCGCGCCTTGATGATGCCGCCGGATGTCTCCACCGCGACGATCTGCGTGGTGCCGAGATATTCGGTGCCATAGATGGCGCCGCGCAGCTTCGAGCCGTCGTCGAAGCGGATGTGCTCAGGCCGGATGCCGAGCGCCATGTCGGCCGGCGCGATGTCCTCGCGCACCTCCGGCACTGCCACTTTGGCGCCTTGCACCACAATCTCGCTGGCGCCCTTTGACAGCCCGCCGCCGAAGCCGAGAAAATTCATCGGCGGCGAGCCGATGAAATCGGCGACGAACATGGTCGCCGGCCGGTCATAGATTTCGCGCGGCGTGCCGAACTGTTCGATGACGCCGTGGTTCATAACCGCGATCTTGTCGGCCATCGACATCGCTTCCATCTGGTCATGCGTGACGTAGACAGTGGTGGCGTGGATGCGGTTGTGCAGTTCGCGCAGCTCATGCACCATGAGATCGCGGAATTCGGTGTCGAGCGTGCCGAGCGGCTCGTCCATCAGGAAGCATTTTGGCCGCCGCACGATGGCGCGGCCGAGCGCCACGCGCTGGCGATCGCCGCCGGCAAGACCGGAGACCGACTTGTTGAGTAGATGGTCGATGCGCAACAGCTTCGCCGTCTCTTCGACGCGCCGGCGGATTTCGATGCCTGGCGTGCCTTGCGCCAGCAGCGGGAAGCCGATGTTCTTGCGCACATTCATATGCGGATAGAGCGCGAACAGCTGGAAGACAAAGGCGATGTCGCGCTCGCGGGCACGCCGCATGGTAACGTCCTCGCCACCGAGCAGGATCTTGCCGCCGGTCGGCAACTCCAGGCCGGCGATCATGCGCAGCGTCGTCGTCTTGCCGCAACCCGACGGCCCCAGCATGACGAAGAACTCTCCATCCCCGACGACGAAGTTGGAATCCTGCACGGCGACGAAATCGCCGAATGCCTTCCTCAGATGCTCGACCCTGATCTCCGCCATCGTCTACTCCGGAAACTTCGAGACGATGATGAACATCGCCGTGCCGGCCAGCATGGTGATGAAGGAATAGGTGTAGAGCGGCAGCGCGAACGGCTGGAACAGCATCAGGAAGCCAATGGCAATGATCGCTGTGGCGACGTTCTCCATCAGGCCGCGCCGGAACGCACGCGGCCAGGGCGAGCGTTTGGAATGGGTACGACGGGTCATGATGACAAGCTCCGCGACCCCTTCTCCCCGTCACTATACGGGGAGAAGGTGGCCCGAAGGGCCGGATGAGGGGCGGCGCCAAAATCTGGAAAGCTTGCGCTGCCCCTCATCTGCCTGCCGGCATCTTCTCCCCGTAAACGGGGAGAAGGGGCGCTGCCGCGGCGCCGCTTCCATTTCTGCTGCTGAGTCGCCGTGTTGCTCATTTGCGCACCGCGCCGAAGGTGATGCCGCGCAGCAACTGCTTGCGGAGCAGGATAGTGAACACCAGGATCGGCACCAGGAAGATCGTCGTGCCCGCGGCGACCGCCGGCCAGTCCTGGCCGCCTTCGCCGATGATGGTCGGGATGAAGGGCGGTGCGGTCTGCGCCGTGCCCGAGGTCAGCAGTGCGGCGAAGGCATATTCGTTCCAGGCGAAGATCAGGCAGAAGATGGCGGTCGCGGCAATGCCGGTGGTCGCCTGCGGCAGCACGGTGCGCCAGAAGGCCTGCAGCCGCGTATATCCGTCGATCATCGCCGCTTCTTCGTACTCGCGCGGGATCTCGTCGATGAAGCCCTTCAGCAGCCACACGGCGAGCGACACATTGACCGCCGTATAGAGCAGGATCATGCCGAGCGCGGTGTCCGACAGGCCAATCTCGCGATACATCAGGTAGATGGGAATAGCGACCGCGATCGGCGGCATCATGCGCGTCGACAGGATGAAGAACAGCAGGTCGTCGGCCAGCGGCACCTTGAAGCGCGAGAAGCCATAGGCCGACAATGTGCCGAGGAACACCGCGCAAAAGGTCGAGCCGAAGGCGATGATCAGCGAATTGACGAAGCGCGGCATGAAATTGGACGGGCCGGCGATCACCATGTTGCGCTTGCGCACTGTCTCATCGCAGATGCCCGTCGCCGGTCCCAGCGCGTTGATGTATTCCGGTGTCTGCCGGGTGCGGGTCGAGAACAGATTGCAGTAGCCCTCGAGGCTCGGCTGGAACAGGATTTTTGGCGGATAGGCGATCGAGTCCGGCGGCGTCTTGAAGCTGGTGGCGAAGATCCACAACAGCGGCACGATCGAGATCAGCGCGTAAAGCACGATAATTGTGCCGGCGACGCGCTTCGAAATCGCGGAGGGTGCGACAACAGAATGGGCTGACGTCAGGCTCATCTCTGCTTCACCTTGTTGAGCGCCTTGACATAGATGTTGGCCAGCCCGAACACCGCAACGAACAGGAGTATGGCGAAGGCCGAGGAATAGCCGGTCCGCCAGCTTTCGAAGGCCTGCCGCTTCAGCGTGATCGAGGCGACCTCGGTGGTCGATCCCGGTCCGCCGCCGGTCAGGAGGTTGACCATGTCGAACATCTTGAAGTTCTCGATGCCGCGGAACAGTACCGCCAGCATGATGAAGGGCAGCGCCATCGGCAGCGTGATCGACCAGAACTGCCGCCAGTTGGAGGCGCGGTCGACCTCGGCAGCCTCGTAGATGTATTCGGGGATCGAGCGCAGGCCGGCGAGACAGATCAGCATCACGTAAGGCGTCCACATCCAGGTGTCGACGATGACGATCGACCACGGCGCCAGCGACACGTTGGAGAGCATGCCGATCTGCGTTGCCGGAATGCCGGTGGCGAACGAGATGGCATAGGCGAACAGGCCGATCTGCGGCTCGTAGAGGAAGCGCCAGAAATTGCCGACCACTGCCGGCGACAGCATCATCGGCACCAGAATGATGGTCGTCCAGAAGGCGTGGCCGCGAAACTTCCGATCGATCAGCCAGGCCAGGGTAAAGCCGATCAGCGTTTGCAGCAGGATGGTCCAGAACACGAAATGCGCCGTCGTCTGCATGGCGATCCAGATGTCCTGGTCGCCGAGGATGCGCTTGTAGTTGGCAAAGCCGACGTTCCTGACCACCTCGTTGGGACGGTTGGCGCGGTAATTGGTGAAGGACAGATAGATCGCCCAGAACAGCGGGAAGATGTTGACGGCGAGCAGCAACAGGATCGTCGGCGAGATGAACAGCCAGGCGAGGCCCTTGTCGCTGATGCCTCGGACCTTGCGGGCCAACGGCTCAGGCGTAGCCCGGGCGACGCTGTCCGCAGTCCGATTGAGCATGGTCAGTCCCGCTTCGGTCACTTCGTCTTCTCGACAATGGAATTTATCTGAGCTGTGTCCCGTGCCAAGGGTGGCACGGGACACGCGGTCGTGGCTCGGGAGGAGCCGATTGGATACTGCCCAACTACATCTTGCCGTCGTCCTGGAAGACCTCGGTCCAGTCCTTGACCAGGCCATCAAGTGCATCCTTGGCCGAACCCTGGCCGGCGACGACGTAATCATGGAAGCGCTTCTGCGACGCCTGCAGCAGCGGCGCATAGCTGGGCTCTGCCCAAAAATCCTTCACGATGGCCATGGAGTCGAGGAAGGTCTGCGCATAAGGCTGGCTGGCCGGGAAGCCTGGATCCTTGACGACCGCGTTGAGGCAGGAAAAGCCGCCGAGCGACCACCATTTGGCCTGAACATCCTTGTTGGCGAACCACTTGATGTATTTGAGCGCAGCCTCCTGCTTGTCGGAGTAAGAGACCACCGAGATGCCCTGGCCGCCAAGCTGGGCGAATTGATCGCCGTCGGGCCCCTTGGGATTGGCGAAATAACCAATCTTTTCGCCGCCGACATTTTCGTCCTTCTGCAGGCCTGGCCAGGTAAAGGCGAAGTTCATGTGCATTGCCACCTGGCCGGATTTGAAGGCGTCGACGCCTTCGCCCATGTAGCTGTTGGAAGCCCCGGGAGGCGTGCAGCAGTCATAGAGCGCCTTGTAGAACTCAAGACCCTTCACCGATTTCTCGGAGTTGACGAAACCGTCCATCTCGTATGGCTTGTCGGGATTCTCATATTTGAAACCGAAGCTGTAGAGCCCGTCCATGGCGCCCATGGTGATGCCTTCGGAGCCGCGCTCGGTATAGATCGATGCGCCATAGACCGTCTTGCCGTCGATCTCGCGCTTCTGGAAAAACTCGGCGATCTGCTTCAGCTGGTCGAAGGTCGTCGGCGCTGCGAGATCCCAGCCGTACTTTTCCTTAAATTCCTTCTGCAGTTCCGGCTTGGAGAACCAGTCCTTGCGATAGGTCCAGCCGACGACGTCGCCCATGGCCGGCAGCGCCCAGTAATTCGGCGAGTTCTTCGGCCATTCGGAGTAGCCGACGACGGTCGCTGGCACGAAGTCGTCCATGCTGATCTTCTCCTTGTCGAAGAAGTCGTTCAGCTTGACGTAGTGGCCGTTCTCGGCCGAGCCGCCGATCCACTGGCTGTCGCCGATGATCAGGTCGCACAGCTTGCCCTTGGAATTCAGTTCGTTGAGGAAGCGATCGGCATAGTTGGTCCACGGCACGAATTCGAATTTCATGCCGATGCCGGTTTCCTTGGTGAAATCCTTGGACAATTCGACAAGCGCGTTGGCCGGGTCCCAGGCTGCCCAGCAAAGCGTCAGATCTTCAGCCTGCGCGACATTCGAAACGGCGGTCGACGCAAACATCGCCGATGTCAGTCCCAACGTCAGTTTCAAGGTCGATTTCATGCCTTCCTCCCATTTGCGAAACGCGCCCGGATGACGGTTTCAAATAACCTCAAACCCCCTCCTCAGGGGTCTAAACATGACGACGCGGTTAAGCGGCGGATGTTTAGTAATTTGTTTAGTGATGCAATTTTTACTAAACAACGCAAGCGAATTCGTCGCTGCGCTGCAGCATAATTCGCTTGTATCTGGGCGGTGATCCTGGCCGCGCCGTTCTATCAGGAAATATCCCGACTTCCTGTCGCTCCTCGGCCGCGTCATCGTCGGTGGCTTCCGCCTTTGACTATGGCGAGGAGGTGGACCCGCTTTGAGTTGGTCCGTTGCCCGGTTGCGCGGCGACCGCCACCGCTGATATGCGGGGCGCGACTGACCTGCCGCGAGATTGGATGGATGCATCCCTGAAACATTGACCAGAAAACCCTTGCCAGAGCTTCCGGTCTCCGCCGTCCTGCCGGCGCTCGGTGAAGCGCTTGGCCATGGCAACAGTGCCGTGCTGGTGGCGCCGCCCGGCGCCGGCAAGACGACGCTGGTGCCACTGGCGCTGCTCGATGCAGCATGGCTCGGCACGGGGAAGATCATTCTGCTCGAGCCGCGCCGGCTCGCTGCCCGCGCTGCCGCCCGCCGCATGGCCGAACTGCTCGGCGAGGAGCCCGGCGAAACGGTCGGCTATGCCATGCGGATGGAGAACCGCACTTCTGCGAGGACCAGGATCCTTGTCGTCACCGAAGGCGTGCTGTCGCGGATGATCCTCGACGATCCGGAGTTGCCCGGTGTCTCGGCGGTATTCTTCGACGAGTTCCACGAGCGCTCGCTCGACGGCGATTTTGGTCTGGCGCTGGCGCTCGATGTGCAAGGTGCGCTGCGGACCGATTTGCGATTGCTGGTCATGTCGGCGACGCTCGACGGCGCGCGCGTCGCTCGGCTGCTTTCCGGCGCCCCGGTGATCGAGAGCGAAGGCCGCGCCTTTCCCGTCGACATCCGCTACGACGAGCGGCTGGCCGGCATCGCCATCGAGGACGCGATGGCCAAGGCGATCCGCGCGGCCCTTGCCGAGGAGAGCGGCAGCGTGCTCGCCTTTCTGCCCGGCCAGCGCGAGATCGAGCGCACCGCCGAGCGGCTGCAAGGCCGCGTCAGTGCCGACACCGACATCGTGCCGCTCTATGGCATGCTCGACAACAAGGCTCAGGACGCCGCGATCAAGCCGGCGCCGTCCGGCCGCCGCAAGGTGGTGCTGGCGACCTCGATCGCCGAGACCTCGATTACCATCGACGGCGTGCGCGTCGTCATCGATTCCGGCTTGTCGCGCCTGCCGCGCTACGAGCCGGCCAGCGGCCTGACGCGGCTGGAGACGGTGCGGGTCAGCAAAGCCTCCGCCGACCAGCGCGCCGGCCGCGCCGGCCGCACGCAGCCCGGCGTCGCCGTCCGGTTGTGGCGGACCGAGCAGAGCGCGGCACTTCCCGCCTTCACGCCGCCGGAAATCCTCGAGGCGGACCTTTCCGGACTTCTGCTCGATTGCGCCGCCTTCGGTGTCGCCGACCCGTCGAGCCTCTGCTTCCTCGATCCGCCGCCGGCCCCGGCACTCAGCGAGGCAAGGGCGCTGCTTCGTGCGCTCGACGCCATTGACGAGGCAGGGCGACTGACGCAATCGGGTGCTGCGATGCGCAGGCTGGCACTGCCGGTGCGGCTGGCTCACATGGTCGCCGAGGTGGCAAACACCGGCCGGGCGTTCGAAGCGGCCATGCTCGCCGTGCTGCTCACCGAGCGTGGCCTGGGCGGCGACGGCGCCGACCTCGAACGGCGGCTGCTTCGGTTCCGATCCGAAAGATCGCCGCGCGCCACCGCCGCCCGGCAGCTCGCCGAGCGGCTGGCGAAACAGGCTTCACCCTCCCCCTCGAGGGGGACCGAAGGACGGGCGAGACCCGTGGTTCGCCCCGGTATGTCGATCCGCGAAGCGGATCGGGGTGGGATTGGGTCGGGCACGCCATCGCCGACCCCACCCCGTCTCCCTCGCCTTGCTGGGCAAGGCTCACTCGCCGACCCTCCCCTCGGGGGGGAGGGCAGCGCCGGCGCTCTCCTCATTCATGCCTGGCCGGACCGCGTCGCCAGGGCGCGCGGAGAGCGCGGCCGTTTCGTGCTGGCCAACGGTTCAGGCGCCATGCTTGACGCCGCCGACCCGCTGGCGGGCGAAACCTGGCTTGTCGTCGCCGATCTGCAGGGCAAGGCGCAGAACGCCCGCATTACGGCAGCGGCGGCGATAGACGAAGCCGACATTCGCGCTTCGCTCGCCGACAAGATCGAGACAAACCGCGAAACCAGTTTCGACCGCGATAGGCGTGCGGTGCGTGTGCGTGAAACCGTTCGCCTCGGCGCCATCACCCTGTCCGAACGGATGCTGCCGGCGCCGGCCGGCATCGCCGCCGATCGCGCCATCCTTGACGCCCTGCGCCAACACGGGCTGTCGCTTTTGCCGTGGGGCAAGGAGGCCGAAACGCTGCGCCAACGGCTCGGCTGGCTGCATCGCGGTCTTGGCGCGCCCTGGCCAGATGTTTCCGATGCGGCGCTCATCGACCGCCTCGACGACTGGCTGCTGCCCTTCCTTTCCGGCGCGGCGTCCTTTGCCGCGATCGATCCGGGCGTGCTTTCGGCCGGCCTCATGGTATTGGTGCCGCACGATCTGCAGCGCCGGATCGAGGCGCTGGCGCCGACCCATTTCGACCCTCCATCCGGCAGCCGCGTGCCGATCCGCTATGACGGTGAATGGCCGGTGCTGGCGATCCGCGTCCAGGAGCTGTTCGGTCTCGACCGGCATCCCGCGATCGCCAACGGCGCGGTGCCGCTGACGCTCGAGCTATTGTCACCGGCGCACCGACCGATCCAGACGACGCGTGACCTGCCCGGTTTCTGGCGCGGCTCCTGGGCCGATGTGCGAGCCGAGATGCGTGGCCGCTATCCCCGGCATGTCTGGCCGGAGAACCCGCTTCTCGCCACCGCCACCAGCCGCGCCAAACCGCGGGGGACCTAGCCTTTCTCCTTTTCCGGCTATAATCCTTGGCCATGATAAACATCCTGCGGGCGCCCGACTTCCAGCAAAGCCAGCGGCTGCGCCTCAACACGCTGATCAGGCTGCGCTGGCTAGCCATTGTCGGCCAGAGTCTGACGGTTCTTGTCGTTGCCTACGGGCTGAAATTCCCGCTGCCGGTCAGTCTCTGCTTCGCGCTGATCGCCTGTTCGGCCTGGATGAACCTGTTGCTGACCTTCCGTTATCCGGCGGCGCATCGGCTGACCCCGCTGCAGGCTTTCGCCATCCTGACCATCGACAGCCTGCAGCTTGCCGGTCTGCTCTACCTGACCGGCGGCCTCACCAACCCGTTTTCAGTGCTGGTCACCGTGCCCGTGGTCATCTCGGCGACGTCGCTGCCGCTGCGCCTGACCGCCATCCTCGGCGCGCTGGTGATGGTGACGGCGAGCCTGCTGGTGTTCTTCCATCTGCCGCTGCCCTGGCACGAGGGCGCGCCGCTGGAGATGCCGTTCATTTACGTCGCTGGCATGTGGATGGCGGTGTTTTCCTCGATCGCCTTCACCGCGATCTACGCCTTCCGCGTGGCCGAGGAAGCCCGGCTGCTCGCCAACGCGCTTGCCGCCACCGAGCTGGTATTGCAGCGCGAACAGCATTTGTCGGCGCTGGACGGCCTTGCCGCCGCCGCCGCGCATGAGCTCGGCACGCCGCTCGCCACCATCACGCTTGTTGCCAAGGAGATGGAGAAGGCGCTCCGCAATGACCCGAAATACGGCGAGGACGTGACGCTGCTGCGCTCGCAGAGCGAGCGTTGCCGCGAGATCCTCAAACGCCTCACCAGCCTGTCCTCCGAGGGCGAGGCGCATCTCTCCCGCCTGCCGCTGACCTCGCTGGTCGAGGAGATGACCGCCCCGCACCGCGATTTCGGCATCTCGATCAAGCTTCTCCCCGGCGAGCGCATCGGCCCCGAACCGGTGGGACGGCGCAATCCCGGCGTCATCTACGGCCTCGGCAATCTGGTCGAGAACGCCGTCGATTTTGCCCGCAAGAGCGTCACCGTGCGCTGGAGCTGGAACGAGGCAACGGTCACCTTCTCGATCACCGACGACGGGCCGGGCTTTCCTCCCGAAATCATCGATCGCATCGGCGAGCCCTATATGTCGACACGCCAGGGCACCGAGGCCGGCGGCGGGCTCGGACTGGGGCTGTTCATCGCCAAGACCCTGCTTGAACGCTCGGGCGCCACGCTCGATTTCCGCAATTCAAACGAGCCGGGCGAGGGCGCCGTCGTGCGGATATCGTGGCCGCGCAGCGTCTTCCTCAATCCTGAATCGGCTTCGGCCACCATGTTTGACACGGCTTGAATTGGACAATAGCGCTCCAAAACTATATCTGCGTAAAATTCGGGCAGCAGGAATGTCAAGACGATGAATGGCGACGAAACGATTGGCGCAATGGTTGAGGGCGAGGACACCTCGCTGCTGATCGTCGACGACGACAGGCCATTCCTCACGCGCCTTGCCCGCGCCATGGAGACCAGGGGTTTCGTGGTCGAGACGGCCGAGAGCGTCGAGGAGGCCGTGGCCAAGGCGCGCGCCAATCCGCCAGCCTACGCGGTGGTCGACATGCGGCTCGCCGACGGCAACGGCCTCGACGTCGTTGCCGCCATCCGCGAGAAGCGCGACGACGCCCGCGCCGTCATTCTCACCGGCTATGGTAACATCGCCACCGCGGTTACGGCGGTGAAGCTCGGGGCCATCGACTATCTGTCGAAACCGGCAGATGCCGACGAGGTTTTCGCGGCTCTTACACGCACTGCGGGCGAACGCGCCGCACCGCCTGAAAACCCGATGTCGGCCGACCGCGTGCGCTGGGAGCACATCCAGCGCGTCTACGAAATGTGCGACCGAAACGTCTCCGAGACGGCCCGCCGTCTCAACATGCATCGCCGCACGCTGCAGCGGATACTCGCCAAACGCGCGCCGCGCTAACGCCTGACCGTCCTTTGCGCGCGCCAAGGTCGCGTGGCACTGTAAGAACTGCCCTGCCATCGGCGGTTGCGCATCATCGCACAGGGTGATGTTGTCCCTGCCGGCTGGTAGGCGACACGACGGAGACGACATGCACGACCAGAAGCCGCGGCCGACTTCCATCTTTCGCGAATTCCTGGCCAGCGAGGCGACAGGCGGCATCGTCCTGATGGCCGCCGCGGCATTGGCGCTGGTCGTCGCCAATTCGCCGCTGGCCAAAACCTATTTCGACGCCCTTCACGCCTATCTGGGACCGCTCAGCGTATCGCATTGGATCAATGACGGCCTGATGGCGGTGTTTTTCCTGCTGGTCGGCCTGGAGATCAAGCGCGAGATGCTGGATGGCCAGCTCTCGACCTGGCCGCGCCGCGCTCTGCCCGGCATCGCCGCTGCCGGCGGCATGCTGGTGCCGGCGCTTGTCTATGTCGCCATCAACCGCGACAATCCAGCCGCCCTGTCCGGCTGGGCGATCCCGACCGCCACCGACATCGCCTTTGCGCTTGGCGTGCTGTCGCTGCTCGGCAGCCGCGTGCCGGGGTCGCTGAAGGTCTTCCTCACCGCGCTCGCCATCATCGACGACCTTGGCGCCGTCATCATCATCGCGATGTTCTACTCGAGCGGCCTGTCGCTCGCCTATCTCGGCGCCGCCTTCGCGGTCATCGCTCTGCTCGTCATGCTCAACCGCATGAAGGTGCTGACGCTGCTGCCCTATCTCCTGCTTGGTGTCGTGCTGTGGGTGCTGGTGCTGAAATCGGGCGTCCATGCCACGCTCGCCGGCGTGGCGCTGGCCCTGACCATACCTTTGAAAATCACCCCCGGCATCAGCCAGGATTCAGACCATTCCCCGCTGCACCGGCTCGAACACGGCCTGCACAGGATAGTGCCCTTCGTCGTCGTCCCGATCTTCGGCTTCGCCAATGCCGGCGTCTCGCTCGCCGGCCTCAGTGCTGCCACCCTGGTCGAGCCGCTGACGCTGGGCGTCGCCGCCGGCCTCGTCGCCGGCAAGCTGGTCGGCGTGTTCGGTTCTTCTGCGCTTGCGATCCGGCTCGGCCTCGCCGATCTGCCGGTCAATGCCGGCTGGCTGCACATGGTCGGCATTTCGCTGCTCTGCGGCATCGGCTTCACCATGAGCCTGTTCATCGGCCTGCTCGCCTTCGCCAGCAATGTCGAGCTCCAGGACGCGGTGAAAGTCGGCATCCTCGCCGGCTCCTTCATCGCCGCCATCCTCGGCGCCGCCGTGCTGCTGATGGCGCCGGCAGCGAATGGGATGGAAGAGGAGGAAGAGTAGCCGACGAACGTCGCGCCGCCCCTCATTGCCCTGCCGGGCATTTCTCCCCGTTTAGAGACGGGGAGAAAGACGCCTTCGCAAAAGATTTCGCCAATCTCCAGCGTTGCAGAAAGGGTGCAGAGGTTGCGGCCAGCGCCCCTTCTCCCCGTTCACGGGGAGAAGATGCCGGCAGGCAGATGAGGGGCAGCGCAAACGTCGAAGGTTACAGGGGGTTCCGAAAACCCTCTACTCGCTCTCGCCCTCCAGCGCCGGCACCGCCACGCCGGCAAGTTCCGCCGCCAGCAGCCGCGCTGCTCCGGCCCGCGCGATCCTCAGCATCAGCGCCTTGCGCGTCGCCGCCGCCATGCGGTGCTCGGGCGCATCGCGCAGGATTTCGGCGCCATAGCCGTCGGAAAGAATAAAGCCGCATTCCTGCGGAAAGATATCCGAGGGCACGCCGGGATGGGTGGCGAAGAAGAAGCGGTCGGAGTGCAGCCGGTAGTCCGGCCATTTGCGGTCGACCCTGAAATCCTCGATCGAGGATTTGATCTCGATGATCCAGATGTCGCCCCGGCGGGTCAGCGCGACGAGGTCGGCGCGGCGCCCGGTCGCCAGCGACAGTTCCGGCAGCACATGCGCGCCCATCTCCTTGAGCAGCCGCTGCACGCCACGCCGAACCAGCATCGCGCGTTCCGACTGGCGGCCATCGATCAGGGGATTGAGAGGAATCGGCGAGATAATTGGCATGGCGCATCATGCCAGACTTTGTTCACGGTTTGAACCCGTTTTTCTAAGGCGATTATACATTTGACAAACCCGACTTCCCCTTGAGGTCTCGCGGTGCTACCTACCCGCGAGATGAGCCTTGGGGGGCAATGATCCGTATAGCAATCGTTGTAGCCATTGCTGCCAGCGCAAGCGCATGCACAAGCCAGGCTAATGTTCTTTATTCGAATAAGGGAACATGCAAAAACTACCCCGTGTATGGGGTCGCCGGTGGGGAGTTGATAAAGGCTAACGTTAATGCGTGTATCCCAGATATACCAAATAAATCCTGTCTGGAATATGTTACTCCTGACGACCAACTGGTGGTCAGGTGTACCCCGCTCACGCGCAAATCGCCAACTGCCGAAGGCCGCGCCAGACAGCTTGCAGGAAGCAAATACCCCTAGGCGCTACCCACCCGTAGGGGAATGGCTGGGATCGGGGGATTTGTCGTAACCGGTCAATTCCGAGGTTTTTCGATTTGGCCCGTATTCGGATCGTATCTGTTATATGACCACGGCGCGATGACGTATGAACCGCCATCCGCTGGCACGCCGAGCTTATGGAGGGCATCCTCTGCATCGAGGCTTTCGTAAGTCTCGCCGCAATCGACCGTGTAGCGAACCTTGGTGTTCGCGTTCGATGAGCGATTTATCAATGCGGTCGATTCTCTCACACAGAAATCGATGTCCTTGCCCTGCTAGAGGTTCGTTAAGGCAGGCTTAAGATTGCAATTTTGCGCGGGCTGTTGCGCAAAGCGAGGAGTTTTCGCCTTCTGCTTAGGCGAGACCCGCTTCACCAGGTAGCGAGCAGATGTGCAATGCTGAGAGAGCCATATTCGCCAATGTGAATCTCGCCAAACGGACACCGCAAGTTCCACACATTGGCAATATGAGATACTGTGGGAATGCGGGTGGCTCGAGGGAGTGTGGATGATGAACGCGGACGAGATGCAGGCGATAGCCGACACCCTGATGCGGGTCGTGACGCATGAGTGGTACCCAAGCAATTGATCAAAGCGGCCAGGAACGAACACCCGAACGCGTCAAAGAAGGACATCGCCCGCGCGGCGTTCTTCTCGATTATCGCCAACGCCGAAGAAGACCACGGCAAGGCAAGGAACCTGCAGGCATTCGCTATTGCCGAGCGTGTTGACGGTACCGCTTGATCGCTGAAACCCAACCTTGAAAACGGCTGGCGACGCCGCGCAACCTTCAGACCTGTGCGGGAACGACTTTGTCAGATGGCAAAACCGCCCCCGCGATATCGTCCAGGATCGGGCAGTCCGGCCGGTCATCGCCGTGGCAGGCATGGATCAGCTTCTGCAGGGTCGAGCGCATCGACTGCAGTTCGCGCACCTTCTCCTCGATTGCCGTCACATGCGCGGCGGCGATCTCGCGCACGTCATGGCTGGCGCGGCTGCGGTCCTGGTAGAGCGCCATCAACTGGCGGCAGTCGTCGATGGAAAAGCCGAGATTGCGCGCGCGGCGCAGAAACGTCAGCCGGTGGATGTCGTCGCCCGAATAATCGCGGTAGCCGTTGCCGGCCCGCGCCGGACGGATCAGGCCGATCTCCTCATAGTAGCGAATGGTCTTGGCCGGCAGGCCGGAACGCTGGGCGGCATCTCCGACATTCATGATTGGTTCCCTAACTTCGGGCGGCCTGGCGGACCGCCCCATTGAATTTCCTCCATAATCTTATGAGAGCCGTTGCCGAAAAGCCACAGCTACGGACTTACCGGCATGTAAGCCCCTGCATATAGGCATCGCCCGCTTGGCAAGCAAAGCAAATGCCAGCATGAATGATAGCGACAAGGCGGCCGTCTCGTGCCGCTACCTTTCGGGCGGGGCATCGGACCTTTTCATGCGCATGAAGTCATTCGCAATCGTCGCAGCACTTGCGCTGTCGACGGCAATTGCCGGTTGCAGCACCATCGGCTCGCAGATCTTCACCAACAACTATGGTCCGATGACCGATGCGGGCTATCAACTGCCGCGCATTCCGATCGAAAAGGTGCCGTTCAAATACCGCCGGCAGATCGTGAGCTACGACAGCGGTGAAAAGCCGGGCACCATCGTTGTCGATACGCAGAACAAGTTCCTCTATTATGTCATGGGCGGCGGCGAGGCTATGCGTTACGGCATCGGCGTCGGCCGCGAGGGTTTTGAATGGCGCGGCACCGCCCGCATCGCGGCGAAGCGCGAATGGCCGACCTGGACGCCGCCTTCGGCGATGATCAAGCGCCAGCCGGAACTCGCCAAATTTGCCGGCGGCATGGATCCCGGATTGACCAATCCGCTCGGCGCGCGCGCCTTGTACCTGTTCAACAGGGGCGGCGATTCTGGCTACCGCCTGCATGGCAGCCCGGAGTGGAACTCGATCGGCAAGGCGATGTCGTCGGGCTGCATCCGGCTGATGAACCAGGACATCATCGACCTTTACGACCGCACCTCCGTCGGCGCCAAGGTCATCGTTCTCTAGAGCTCATACGCGGACCGTCTAGGCAACAACTGACGTCCCAAAACAGAAAACCGGGCAATTTGGCCCGGTTTTTTGTTTTTGCTCGAGTACGAATTGTTCCTGGACGTTTGTCTCTCAAGAGACCTGTTCGACCTGCTGCACCTCGGGCACAAAATGCCGGAGCAGGTTCTGGATGCCGTGCTTCAGCGTCGCCGTCGACGACGGGCAGCCGGCGCAGGCGCCCTTCATGTGCAGGAACACGGTGCCGTTCTCGAAACCGCGGAAGGTGATGTCGCCACCGTCCTGGGCGACCGCCGGGCGCACCCGTGTGTCGAGGAGTTCCTTGATGGTGATGACCAGTTCCTCGTCGGCCTTGTCGTAGAATTCTCCGGTCTGGCTGGTCTCGGCGGCGGGGCCGGCCCTGGCCATGACAGGCGCGCCGGACATGAAGTGCTCCATGATGGCGCCGAGGATCGCCGGCTTCAGATGCTGCCAGTCGGGGCCGTCCTTGGTCACGGTGACGAAATCATAGCCGAAGAAGACGCCGGTGACGCCGGGGATCTCGAACAGCCGGCCAGCCAGCGGCGAAGCCGCGGCGGCGCTGTCGGCATCGCGGAAATCGGCGGTGCCTTCGCCAAGCACTTCCTTGCCGGGCAGGAACTTCAATGTCGCCGGATTTGGCGTCGATTCGGTCTGGATGAACATGGACGTCTCCGAGCCCGTTCGGGCATATAGTTTGGAATAATTCTAAATAGGCCTTATCGGCAGGACATTCAAGCGAAAGCCATCGCCGGAACGGCTGGCTGGGAGAATGTTTTTGCGGTCTTCTGCAGCACACCTAGGCCAGACTGTCGATTTCTTCGTCTGACAGGTTCTGCGGCACCACTGTCACTGGAATGGGGAAGGCGGCGCCTTTGCCGGCAACCGCGCCGACCAGCGGACCCGGCCCCTCCTTGCCGGCGCCGGCGGCCAGCACGAGGATGGCGATATCCTGGTCCTCCTCGATCAATTTGTGGATCTCTTCCGTCGGCTTGCCTTCGCGCACCACCAGTTCCGGCTCGATGCCGAGCTTCTGGCGCACCTTGTTGGCATAGCTGTCCAGTGCGGCGCGCGCGGTGGCGGTGGCCTCCTCGCGCATGATTTTCTCGACACCCAGCCAATGCTGGAAATCGTCCGGCTCGATCACATAGAGCAGCACCAGCACGCCGCTGGTGCTCTGCGCGCGCTTCGAGGCGTAGACGACGGCCCGTTCGCATTCGGGGGTGTCGTCGATGATCGCCAAAAACTTGCGGCGATGGCCGGCTTCACGGCTGAGGCGTTTGGAGACCATTTTCTACCTTCGATGGTTTCGGTCGCAATCTGCCACCGCCACAGCCCGGCCGCAAGCGACCGGCGGATGTAGCGATATTGGCTGCAGATTAACCCTGCAGCAGGCCGATGATGTCGCGCACCGTCTTCATCGTCGCCTCGGCCAGCAGGCCGGCGCGCTCGCCGCCGTCGCTCAGCACCGCATCGACATAGGCGCGATCGCCGGAAATGCGGCGCATTTCGCCGGCGACCGGCGCCAGCTTTTCCACCGCGAGGTCGGCCAGCGCCGGCTTGAACACTGAAAACTGCTGGCCGCCGAACTCCTTCAGCACCGCCTCCTTCGAGATCTCGGCGAGACCCGCATAGATGCCGACCAGGTTTTCGGCTTCCGGCCGGCCGGCCAGGCCGTCCAATTCGCCAGGCAACGCCTCCGGGTCGGTCTTGGCCTTGCGGATTTTCTTCGAGATGCTGTCGGCATCGTCGGTCAGATTGATGCGTGACAGGTCCGACGGATCCGACTTCGACATCTTCTTCGAGCCGTCGCGCAGCGACATGATGCGCGCCGCCGGTCCGCCGATGATCGGTTCGGTCAGCGGGAAAAAGCCGTTGACCGTCTCCTCGCCGACCTTCATCTCGACGCCCACGCCAAGGCCGGCAATGCGGTCGGAAAAGTCGTTGTTGAATTTTTGCGCGATGTCGCGCGTCAGCTCCAGATGCTGCTTCTGGTCGTCGCCGACTGGCACATGGGTGGCGCGGTAGACGAGGATGTCGGCAGCCATCAGGCTGGGATAGGCAAGCAGCCCAAGCGAGGCGTTCTCGCGATCCTTGCCGGCCTTGTCCTTGAACTGCGTCATCCGGTTCATCCAGCCGATGCGGGCGACGCAGTTGAAGATCCAGGCAAGCTCCGCGTGCTGCATGACCCGCGACTGGTTGAAGACGATGTGCTTCTTCGGGTCGATGCCCGAGGCGAGAAACGCCGCGGTGATCGCGCGTGTCTGGTCCTTGAGATCCTCATGGACAAGCTGCGCGGTCAGAGAATGCAGGTCGACGACACAATAGATGCAATCGGAGGTGTCCTGCAGAGCGACGAATTTCTTGATGGCGCCGAGATAGTTGCCGAGGTGCAGATTGCCGGTCGGCTGGACGCCGGAAAAGACGAGGGGCTTGAAGGCGGGCTGATTGGCGTCCGTCATGGTGTTTCCCTGGCTTGTGGAGGGCCGTTTCGCGCGCGGCGAAAGTCTTGCGACGGCGCGCTTATGGACGAGAGCGAGTAGACGATCAAGGGGCTGTAGGCGATCGCAGCAGAGCGATTGCTTCAGGTCGGATTGCTTGTTCGATGTTGTTGGCGCTGCGCCGACATCGATATGGTATGATAGGAGCATATTCTGCAAACGATCTGACGAGAAATGGATGCCCATCTCAAACGAGAAAGCTTTGGAGCACCGACATGGCCGCGAGACGCCGCTGCAGACAGCGGCGCGGCTTCGGGCCGAATTCGGGATCGAACTTAGCAAGCAGGCACGTAAGCCGCTGCCGCGCCCGGTCTATGACGAATTGTCCGGCGAAGACTGATGCTTGTCGACGGGGTCGCTACGGTCAGGTTTACGGATCTGGAGACTATTCCCTGGTCGAAGGGGAGCCCTTCCGCCTGATATTGCGCCGGATCATGCCGAAATCCGCCCCGCCGGTGACGAAGGCGGTAACGAAATAAAGCAGCGCCCCGCCGGCGACGAGCCCAAGCAGCGTTGCCGCCTTGACCACCAGCGGCGAGCCCGAAGCCAGTTGGGCGGCGAACCAGTGCTCGGCAAAATACAGCGCCGCCGCCATCACCGCCGCCGACAGCACCAGCCGTGGGATACGTCTGATGAGCGGTAAGTCGCGGCCCCAATGGCCGCGCCGGATCAGCACGCCGAGCAGCATCAGCGCATTGGCCCAGCCGGCGACGGCCGAGGCGACGGCAATGCCCGGCGCGCCCATCTGCGGAAACAGCGTCAGCGCGGTGGTGATGTTCACAGCAACCGAGATGGCGGCGAAGATCATCGGCGTGCGCGTGTCCTCGCGGGCGAAATAGCCGGGGGTGAACGCCTTGATCAGCACGAAGCCCGGCAGCCCCAAGCCGAAGATCGCCAGGATCGCCGCCACGATCGGCGTCGAGTTGTTGGCGGCAAATGCCCCGCGTTCGTAGACCAGCCCGACGATCGGCTCCGCCATGACCAGCAGTGCCGCCGCCGCCGGCAAGGTCAGGAACAGCGTGAACTCCACCGACCGGTTCTGCAGATTGGCCGCCTCGACCAGATTGCCCGACTTCAGCGCCCGCGACAGTTCGGGCAGAAGCACTATGGCGACGGCGATGCCGACGACGCCGAGCGGCAGCTGGTAGATGCGGTCGGCATAGGCGAGCGACGACACCGCACTGTCCTGCGCCGAGGCGATTGCGGTGCCGATCAGCTGGTTGATCTGGGTGATGCCGCCGGTGATCGCCGCCGGCAGCGCCAGGATCAGCAGCCGCTTGACATTGGGCGTCATCCTTGGCCGGCGAAAGCCGATCGAGATGCCGGCATGGCGCACCGCCACCCAGACGATCGCCAGTTGCACCAGCCCCGCCGCCAGCACGCCCCAGGCCAGTGCGAAGCCAACGGTGCGCGCGTCCGATCCCTTGTGCCAGGCATAGGCGAGCACGCCGATCAGGATGATGTTGAGGAACACCGGCGCCACTGCGGCGGCGAAATAGCGGCGCAGCGAATTCAGCATGCCGGCCATCATGGCGCCGAGCGACATGCAGATCAGATAGGGAAACATGATGGTCGCAAGCCCGACCGTCATCTCGAACTTTCCCGGCGAGTCGGCAAAGCCCGGTGCAACCAGGTAGCGCACGATCAGCGGCATCGCCAGTTCCATGGCGATGGTCAGCGCCAGCAGCGCCGTGAACAGCACGCCGAAGACCTCTTCGGAAAAGCGCTTGGCGCCGTCGGTTCCGTGGGTTTCGATCTCCTTGGCGAAGAGCGGCACGAAGGCGGCGTTGAAGGCGCCTTCGGCAAACAGCCGGCGGAAGGTGTTGGGAAACTGGAAGGCGGCGTTGAAGGCGTCGGCGATCGGCCCCGTACCGAGCGACGCCGCCATCAGCATCTCGCGGCCGAAGCCGAGAGCGCGGCTCATCAGCGTGCCGGAAGCGACCGTCGCGAACTTTTTGACAAGGCTCATGCGTCTGGAAACTGCCTGCAGGATTGGGACAAATGAGTGGTGGCTGTCACTCGGCGGCGGCCTTGGCCTTGCCGCCGCGCTCGGTGCCTTCGAGGACCGCGATCAGCCTGTTTTGGATGGCGGCCATGCGGGTCGGGCTGTCGATCTTCTGGCCGGTGAGATCGGTGACATAGAAGGTGTCGATGACCTTTTCGCCGAACGTGGTGATGTGTGCCGAGGCGATGTCGAGCGACAGGTCGGACAGCGCCCCGGTGATCTCGGACAGCAGGCCCGGCCGATCCAGCCCCTCGACCTCGATCACCGAGAACCGGTTCGACAGCGTGTTGCGGATTTCGGCGCGCGGCTGGATGCGGAAAACCTTGGCGCCGCGCCGCGGCTTGGTGCGCTTCTCGATCATCTCCGGCAGCCAGCTCTTGCCCGACAGCACGTCCTCGATCAGACGGCCGACGCGCTCGGCGCGGCGGCGCTCGTCCTCGTCGCGGTCGAATTCCCTCGAGATCAGGATGGTGTCCAGCGCGCGGCCGTCGGAGGTGGTGAAGATCTGCGCGTCGACAATGTTGCCGCCGGCCGCCACACAGGCGCCGGCAATGACCGACAGCAGGCGGGGATGGTCCTGCGCCAGCACGGTGATCTCGGTCACCGCCTCGAACTGATGGGTCTTGATCATCGTGGCGAGCTTCTTGCCCGCCGCATCCGCCTCGCGGATGAATTCGGCGTGGCGAAGCTGGTCGGCGAGATCGACCGCCAGCAGATAATTCTCATAGTGCTTGGCGACATAGCGCTTGCGCGCCTTTTCCGGCCAATCGGCGAGCGCCTCGGCCAGCTTTTCGCGGGCAGCCGCGGTGCGCATCGCACGCGACACTTCCGAAAACCCGCCGGTCAACAGCAATTCGGTCTCGTAGTAGAGCGTGCGCAGCAACTGCCCCTTCCAGCCGTTCCAGACGCCAGGCCCGACGCCTCTGATATCGCAGACGGTCAGGACGAGCAGCAGCTTCAGCCGTTCGACCGACTGCACGATCGCGGAAAAGTCCTCGATCGTCTTGCGGTCGTTGAGGTCGCGGGTCTGCGCCGTCATCGACATGGCGAGATGGTTCTCGACCAGCCAGGCGACCGTTTCGGTATCGGCCGCCGACAGCCCCATATGCGGGCAGATGCGCCGAGCGATCCGGGCGCCCGCTTCGGAATGGTCCTCCGGCCGGCCCTTGGCGATATCGTGCAGCAGCACCGCGACATAAAGCGCCTCGCGGCTTTTCTTCAGCCCCGGCATCAGCGAGTGGGCAAGCGGGTGGATCTTTTCACCGTCGCCACGCTCGATCTCGGCCAGCACGCCGATACAGCGGATCAGGTGCTCGTCCACCGTATAGTGGTGGTACATCGAGAACTGCATCATGGCGACGATCTTGCCGAAATCCTGGATCAGTTTTGCCAGCAGTCCCGCCTCGTTCATGCGCCTGAGATTGAGTTCGGCATTGCGGTCCGACGTCAATATGTCGAGAAACAGCCGGTTGGCTTCATCGTCGCGCCTGAGCGCCTTGCCGACGAGGCCGAGCGAACGGGTCAGCAGCTTCAGCGCATCGGGGTGAAATTCCAGCCCGTGCTTGTCGGCGAGCCAGAACAGCCGCAAGAGATTGACCGGATCGCGCTCGAACACCAGGTCGTCGGCGATGTTGATGCGATGGTTGTCGACAATGAAATCTGACGTGCCGGCAAGCTTGCGCTTGCGGCGCGAGAAGGTAAGGAAGATGCGGTTGAAGCCCGGCACATGCTTGGCCTGCTCTTCCTCGAGCGCCGCGCAGAAGATGCGGGTCAGATCGCCGACGTCCTTGGCGACGAGGAAGTAATGCTTCATGAAGCGCTCGACCGCCGACAGGCCCGGATGTGTGGTGTAGCCCAGGCGCTCGGCGATCTCGCGCTGGATGTCGAAATGCAGCCGTTCCTCGGCCTTGCCGGTGAGGAAATGCATGTGGCAGCGCACCGCCCACAGAAAGTCCTCGGCCTTCTGGAATTCCCGGTATTCGGTACTGGTGAAGACGCCCTTGTCGACCAATTCCTCGCCGGTGCGGACCCGGTAGAAATACTTGCCGATCCAGAACAGCGTCTGCAGGTCGCGCAGGCCGCCCTTGCCGTCCTTGACGTTGGGTTCGACCAGATAGCGGCTTTCGCCGGCCTTGGCATGACGCTCGTCGCGTTCGGCAAGCTTGGCCTGCACATATTCGGGTCCGGTCGTGCGCACCACCTCGCGGTCGAAGCGCTGCAAGAGCTCGTCGTAGAGCTTCTGCTCGCCCCACAGGAAACGCGCCTCCAGGATCGAGGTGCGGATGGTGATGTCGGTGCGCGACTGCCGCAGGCATTCGTCGATGTTGCGGGTGGCGTGGCCGACCTTCAGCCCGAGGTCCCATAGCACGTAGAGCATGTATTCGACGATCTGCTCGCCCCATGGCGTCTGCTTGTAGGGCAGCAGGAAGAGGAGATCGATATCGGACCCCGGCGCCAGCGTGCCGCGGCCATAGCCGCCGACCGCGACGACGGCCATGCGTTCGGCCGATGACGGGTTTTTGACGCGATAGACATGGGTGGCGGCGAACTCGTAAAGCGCGCGGATGATCTCGTCCATGAGATGCGACAGCCGGGCGGCGCAGGCGGTGCCGCCGCCGTCGTCCATCAGCATGCGTTCTGCGATGCTGCGGCCGGCGGCCAGCCTGCCCTTGAGAAGCTGGAGAACACCGGTGCGCGCAGCCTTGCCGGAGCCGTCGCCTGCCGTGGCCGCAGTCAGCGCGGTCATCTCGCGGCGCAAGGCTGCGCCGTCGATCAGTTCGTCGAGCTTGAGAGAGATTTTTGCCATAAGTGCCGTTCGGCCTCGCCGTTTGGCGGCGTCTATAGCGCGTTTTCGCGGCGCTGTGTATGGGGCGGGCGGACACGATCTGCACGGGAGTCGAAACCGGAAGATCATCTCCTGCCGCAGTTGCTAGATGGTCTTGCTGGACGAGTTTTCCAAGCCCAAGAGTGGTTTGGGTGCGGGATGTTCCGCCCAGGCCGTGCGGCATGCGCCACGGCACAATTGCCGAAATTCGGCCTTGACCTTCCAGTCACTGGAAGCACTACCCTCCGTTGCAAGTTCGAGACAGAGAGGCCTTCCGCATGACCCATTCCGGCCACGACCATCACGCGCATAGCGGCTGCTGCTCGCCAAAAGCTGCTCCGTCCGTCGCCAACGCGGTCATTCGCGATCCGGTCTGCGGCATGACCGTCGATCCGGCGGCCGGCAAGCCGACAGCCGAGCATGGCGGCCAGCTCTATCGTTTTTGCAGCGAGCGCTGCCGTTCGAAGTTCGCGGCCCAGCCGGAAAACTATATTACCGCCACCGACCCTGTCTGCGGCATGCATGTCGACCGCGCCACGGCGAAGCACTTTTTCCGGCATGAAGGCCAGGGCTTCTATTTCTGCTCGGCCGGTTGCAAGGCGAAATTCGAGGCGGAGCCGGCAAACTATCTTGGCGACAGGCCGGAGCCGCAGGCGATGCCGAAAGGCACGCAATACACCTGCCCGATGCATCCCGAAATCGTCCGCGACAAGCCAGGCGCCTGCCCGATCTGCGGCATGGCGCTGGAGCCGATGGGCGTACCGACCGGCGATGAGGGTCCGAACCCGGAACTGGTCGATTTCACCAGGCGCTTCTGGGTGAGTGCTGTGTTGTCGGGGCCATTGCTGATCTTCGCCATGGCGCCGATGCTCGGCCTGACGTTTAGCGCCTTGATCGGGGATTCGACCAAGACCTGGGTGGAATTGGCACTGGCCAGCCCGGTTGTGTTGTGGGCGGCTTTTCCTTTCTTCCATCGCGGCTGGGAATCGGTTCTCAACCGCAGCCCCAACATGTGGACGCTGATTTCGCTCGGCGTTGGTGCGGCCTATCTGTACAGCGTCGCCGCCACGCTGTTCCCGAATCTGTTTCCGCACCAGTTCCGCGGTCATCAGGGCACGGTGCCGGTCTATTTCGAGGCGGCCGCCGTGATCGTGGCGCTGGTTTTCCTCGGCCAGGTGCTGGAACTGCGCGCCCGTGAACAAACCGGCTCGGCGATCCGCGCGCTGCTCGACCTCGCGCCGAAGACGGCGCGGCTGATCGGCGAGGACGGTTCCGAAAACGACGTGCCGCTCGACGCGGTGAAGGCCGGCGACCGCCTGCGCATCCGCCCTGGCGATGCCGTGCCGGTCGACGGCATCGTGCTGGAAGGCCGCTCTTCCATCGACGAATCGATGCTGTCAGGCGAGCCGCTGCCGGTCGAAAAGACTGAAGGCGACCTCCTCACCGGCGGCACGCTCAACAAGAACGGTTCGCTGATCATGCGCGCCGAGAGGATCGGCGCCGAAACCACGCTGGCGCGCATCGTCGCGCTCGTCGCCAAGGCGCAGCGTTCGCGCGCGCCGATCCAGGGCCTGGCCGACCGCGTCTCCTTCTATTTCGTCCCGGCCGTCGTCGTGATTGCAATCGTTGCGTTCATCGCTTGGGCGATCTTCGGGCCGCAACCCAGCCTGATCTTTGCCATCGTCTCGGCGGTCTCGGTGCTGATCATCGCCTGTCCTTGCGCGCTGGGCCTTGCCACGCCGATGTCGATCATGACCGCCACAGGGCGCGGCGCGCATGCCGGCGTGCTGATCAAGGACGCCGAGGCGCTCGAACGCTTTGCCTCGGTCGACACGCTGATCGTCGACAAGACCGGTACATTGACCGAAGGCCGGCCGAGATTGACGGACGTCGTCGCTGCCGAGGCTATAGCGGACGATGATCTGCTGGCACTTGCCGCCGGCCTCGAAAAAGGCTCCGAGCATCCGCTGGCCGAGGCGATCGTCGAAGGCGCCCGGGAACGCGGGGTAAAGATTCCCGACGCCGGCGATTTCGAGGCGGTCACCGGCAAGGGCGTTTCCGGCACGGTCTCGGGACAGAAGGTGGCGCTCGGCAACGCCGCGATGATGGCTGATCTCGGCATCGATATCGCATCCATCTCGACCAGCGCCGAGGCGCTGCAGGCCGAGGGCAAGACCGCGATGTTCGTCGCCGTCGGCAACAAACCCGCCGGCATCGTCGCCGTCGCCGACCCGATCAAGGCGACGACATCAGAGGCGATCAAGGCGCTGCACGAGCGCGGCCTGAAGATCATCATGGCGACCGGCGACAACGATCGCACGGCGAAGGCCATCGCAAGCAAACTCGGCATCGACGAGGTGCGTGCCGGCCTGCTGCCGGAACAGAAGAGCGCGCTGGTCGAGGAGTTGCGCGCCAGCGGCGGCGTCGCCATGGCCGGCGACGGCGTCAACGACGCGCCGGCGCTGGCCGCCGCCGATGTCGGCATCGCCATGGGCACCGGCGCCGATGTCGCGGTCGAAAGCGCCGGGATCACGCTGGTCAAGGGGGATCTCAACGGCATCGTCCGGGCCCGCACGCTCGCCCAGGCGACGATCCGCAACATCCGCCAGAACCTGTTCTTCGCCTTCCTCTACAATTTGCTTGGCGTGCCGGTCGCCGCCGGCGTGCTCTATCCGCTCACCGGCACACTGTTGTCGCCGATGCTGGCGGCAGCGGCGATGAGCCTGTCCTCGGTTTCGGTGATCACCAACGCGTTGCGGCTCAGGACGTTGAAACTCTGAGCCAGGTCCCCAGATAGGAACTCGTTCAAAAAGGAGATCATGAATGACGTTGGCCAAGAAGATCGTGCTGCTGCTGATGGCGGCCGGAATGCTGCTTGCCGTTTTCCTGGAAAGCATTCCGTCGCAAGCCCAGGAGACGAAACACGACATGGGGGCGCACGACATGGGGGCGATGGGCGCGCAGGGTGCCTCGACCGACAGCTACAAGGCGGCGATGGACAAAATGCACACCGCGATGACGGCGATCGAATATTCCGGCAATGCCGATGTCGATTTCGCCCGCGGCATGGTCCCGCATCACCAGGCGGCTATCGACATGGCCAAGGTCGAGCTTGCCAATGGCAAGGATCCGGAAATGCGCAAGCTGGCCGAAACGGTGATCGCGGCGCAGGAAGCCGAGATCAAGCGGATGCAGGATTGGCTGGCCGCCCATCCGGTGAAGTAGCATCAGCCATCGGGCCTCGACTGGAGCACGCCATGCCGTCAACGATAAGAACCACAACATTGCCCTCGGGCGAAGCCGTTCCCGTGCTGGGTCAAGGCACCTGGAAAATGGGCGAGGACGCCCGCCGCCATGCCGATGAGGTCAATGCCCTGAAGCTTGGGCTGGATCTCGGCATGACGCTGATCGACACCGCCGAAATGTATGCCAGCGGCGGCGCCGAGGAAGTGGTGGCGGATGCTATTGCCGGGCGCCGCGACGAGGTGTTCCTGGTCTCCAAGGTGCTGCCATCCAACGCCTCGCGCACCGGCGTGCCGGCTGCCTGCGAGGCAAGCCTCAGGCATCTGCGCACCGACCGCATCGATCTCTATCTGCTGCACTGGCCCGGCAGCGTGCCGCTGGCGGAAACGGTCGAGGCCTTCGAAGCGTTGAAAAAAGCCGGCAAGATCCGCCATTGGGGCGTTAGCAATTTTGACACTCATGAGATGGAGGAACTGGTCAGCCTGCCGGCCGGCGACGGCGTCCAGACCAACCAGATCCTCTACAATCTGTCCCAGCGCGGCCCCGAATTCGACCTTGCGCCCTGGAGCCGGCAGCGTGGCATTCCGCTGATGGCCTATTCGCCGGTCGACCAGGGCGTATTGGCGCGCAACGCCAGCCTCGAAGCCATCGCTGCCCGCCACGATGCGACGCCGGCTCAGCTGGCGCTGGCCTGGGTGATGGCACAGGACGGCGTCATCGCCATTCCAAAGGCCAGCAAGCAGGAGCATATCCGCCAGAATGTCGCGGCGCTCGACATCGAGCTTACGCGTGAGGATTTCGCCGAAATCGACCGCGCCTTCCCGCCGCCGCGGCGCAAGCAGGGCCTGCAGATGATTTGAGGGATGGGAGCGGACGAGGCCCAGCTATTTCCCCGCCATCCCCTTCAGCCGATACAGCGCCTCCAGCGCCTCCCGCGGCGTCATCTCGTCGGGGTTGATCGCGCCGAGCGCGGCGCCCAGTGCATCGTCCTTCACCGGCTTCGGCGCTTCCCGTTTCACCGCCACCGAAAACAGCGGCAGATCGTCGACCAGCCGGTTGGCCTTGCCCGAAACCTCGCCAGCTTCCAGTTGGTGCAGCACTTCCCTGGCCCGCCCGACCACCGCCTCCGGCAAGCCGGCCAGACGCGCCACCTGCACGCCGTAGGAGCGGTCGGCGGCACCCTTGCCGACCTCGTGCAGGAAGACCACGTCGCCTTCCCATTCCTTGACCCGCATGGTGACATTGTGCAGTCGAGCGAGCTTGCTGGCCAGCGCAGTCATTTCGTGAAAATGGGTGGCGAAAATCGCCCGGCAGCGGTTTTTTTCGTGCAGATACTCGACCGCCGCCCAGGCGATCGACAGGCCGTCGAAGGTGGCGGTGCCGCGGCCGATCTCGTCGAGGATCACCAGCGCGCGTTCGCCGGCCTGGTTGAGGATCGCCGCCGTTTCGACCATCTCGACCATGAAGGTCGAACGGCCGCGCGCCAGGTCGTCGGAGGCGCCGACACGTGAAAACAGCCGGTCGACGACGCCGATATGGGCTGATGCCGCCGGCACGAACGAGCCGGTCTGGGCGAGGATGGCGATCAGCGCGTTCTGCCTGAGGAAGGTCGATTTGCCGCCCATATTCGGGCCGGTCAGCAGCCAGATCGCGCCGTTTCTGGCATTGCCTTCCGGCGACAGATCGCAATCATTGGCGACGAACGGTCCTTCGCCCGAACGCCGCAGCGACTGTTCCACCACCGGATGCCGCCCGCCCGAAATGGCGAAGGCGAGGCTCGCGTCCACGATGGGTCGGCACCATGCCTCGCCTTCGGAAAGCAGCGCCAGTGCCGCCGACACGTCGAGCACGGCGAGTGCTTCGGCGCCGGCGCGGATCTTGTCCGCCTCGCCAACGGCTTCCGCCGTCAGCCTGTCGAAGGCGGCAAGCTCGATCGCCAGCGCCCGGTCGGCGGCATTGGCGATCTTCGATTCCAGCTCGGCCAGTTCGGTCGTGGTGAAGCGCATCGCGTTGGCCATGGTCTGGCGATGGATGAAGCGCGCCTTCGCCCCGTCGCTGCTCGTGATGATCGCATGGTTGTTGGCGGTGACTTCGATGTAGTAGCCAAGCACATTGTTGTGCCGGATTTTCAGCGAGCGGATGCCGGTTTCGTCGATCAGCGAGCGCTCCAGCCCGGCGATCACCTTGCGCGATTCATCGCGCAGCGCCCGCATCTCGTCGAGCTCGGCGTTGTAGCTGGAACGGACGAAGCCGCCGTCGCGCTTGAGCAGCGGCAGCTCGTCGGCGAGCGCCCGTGTCAGATGCTCGGCCAGCGGGCGCGGCAGCGCCTCGATCGCCGCCAGCGCCGCCGCCAATTCTGGCGACAGGGCGGTCGCCCCAAACAGTTCGGCAATAGCGCCGGCGGCCTCGAACCCGGCACGCAGCGCGCCGAGATCGCGCGGGCCACCGCGGTTGAGCGCCAGCCGCGACAGCGCGCGTGGCATGTCGGCGACGCTCTTCAGGCTCGCCCGCACCGCTTGGCACAGCCGTGTCTCGGACCGGAAGAACGACACCGAATCCAGCCTTGCGCCAATTGCCGCCGGATCGGTCAGCGGTGCCATCAGCCGGTCGGCGAGCAGCCGCGCGCCGCCGCCGGTCACCGTGCGGTCGATCGCCTTGAACAGCGAGCCCTCGCGGCTGCCGGACAGCGTGCGCAGTAGTTCCAGATTGGCGCGTGTCGCCGGATCGATGAACAGCGTCGAACCCTGCTCCTCGCGCTCGGGCCGCGACAGCGGCGGTCGCTCGGCCTTCTGCGTCTTCTCGACATAGGCGATGGCGCCCGAGATCGCCGACAGTTCGGCGCGGGAAAACGTGCCGAAACTGTCCGGCGTCGCCACCTCGAAGAAACGGGCGATGCGCCCGGCGGCCGACGCCGAATCGAACAGGCTCGGCGGCTGCGGATTGGCGACGCGGCCGAGCACATCGAACACCGGTTTCAGCTCCGGATCGTAAAACACCGGCTCGGCGACGATCAGCTCGCGTGGGTCGACGCGAAAGACATCGGCGAGCAGCCGGTCGGCGGTCGTCTTGGCAACGCGGAATGCGCCGGTCGAGATCTCGATCCAAGCCAGCGCAAAACGTCCTTGGTTCCGTGTCGCGCTGCCGCGCTCCCCGCCTATTGGATCGGCCCCGCCCTTGACCCGGCCAAGTGCCATCAAGAAACTCGATTCCGACGGCGCCAGCAATTTCTCCTCGGTGATGGTGCCGGGCGTCACCAGCCGCACCACGTCGCGGCGCACCACCGATTTGCCGCCGCGTTTCTTCGCCTCTGCCGGATCCTCGATCTGCTCGCAGACGGCGACGCGGAACCCTTGTCCAATCAGCTTCTGCAGATAATCGTCGGCGGCATGCACCGGCACGCCGCACATCGGGATGTCGAGGCCCTGGTGCTTGCCACGCTTGGTCAGGACGATGCCGAGCGCCCGGCTCGCCTTCTCGGCGTCGTCGAAGAACAGCTCGTAGAAATCGCCCATGCGGTAGAACAGCAGCGAATCCGGGTTCGCCGCCTTGATCTCGATATACTGCTCCATCATCGGCGTTGCTGGCGCAAAGGCCGGCGTAGCGCTGTCGCTGCGAATGGGCGTTTCGTCGTTCAAGAAGTTGCTTCCAAAATTTGCCAAGCCATCTGCTTGGCGGTTTACAGCGGCGAAGTGTAGCCTTAATCCCGAACGTTCCACAAAAGAAAGCATCGCGCCCGTCTCAACGAGGTGCTGCACGGGTGAGGAAATCGAAAGCATCATGGCCAAGAAAACCGAAAGCAACGGCCCCTCCGTCAGCGCGCAGGAGGCGCTGGAATTCCACGCCATGGGCCGCCCGGGCAAGCTGGAGATCGTCGCCACCAAGCCGATGGCCACCCAGCGCGACCTCAGCCTCGCCTATTCGCCGGGCGTCGCGGTTCCGGTGCTTGCCATTGCCGAGGATCCCAGCCGCGCCTTCGACTACACGGCGCGCGGCAACATGGTCGCCGTCATCTCAAACGGCACCGCCATCCTCGGCCTCGGCAATCTCGGCGCGCTGGCCGCCAAGCCGGTGATGGAAGGCAAGGCGGTGCTGTTCAAGCGCTTCGCCGATGTCGATTCGATCGATCTCGAGGTCGACACCGAGGATGCCGAAGAGTTCATCAATTGCGTGCGTTTCCTTGGCCCGTCGTTCGGCGGTATCAATCTGGAAGACATCAAGGCGCCGGAATGCTTCATCATCGAGCAGCGGCTGCGCGAACTTATGGACATACCGGTCTTTCATGACGACCAGCACGGCACCGCCATCATTTCGGCGGCCGGCCTGATCAACGCGCTGGAAATCACCGGCCGCGACATGAAGACCACCAAAATGGTCTGCAACGGCGCCGGTGCCGCCGGCATCGCCTGCATCGAACTGATGAAGGCAATGGGCTTTGCGCCCGAAAACATCATCCTGTGCGACACCAAAGGCGTCGTCTTCCAGGGCCGCACCGAAGGCATGAACCAGTGGAAGTCGGCGCACGCCGTCAAGACCGACGCGCGCTCGCTGGCCGAGGCGCTCGACGGTGCCGACGTGTTCCTCGGCCTCTCAGCCAAGGGCGCGCTGACCACCAAGATGGTGCAGTCCATGGCCGAGAAGCCGATCATCTTCGCCATGGCCAACCCCGATCCGGAGATCACGCCGGAGGAAGTCGCCGAAATCCGCGCCGATGCCATCATGGCCACCGGCCGTTCGGACTATCCGAACCAGGTCAACAACGTGCTCGGCTTCCCTTACATCTTCCGCGGCGCGCTGGACGTGCGGGCGACCACCATCAATGACGACATGAAGATCGCCGCGGCGCGTGCGCTCGCCGAACTGGCGCGCCAGGATGTGCCCGACGACGTCGCCGCCGCCTACCAGGGCATGCGGCCGAAATTCGGCCCCAACTACATCATCCCGGTGCCGTTCGACCCGCGCCTGATCTCGGCCATTCCGATCGCGGTTGCCAAGGCCGCAATGGAATCCGGCGTCGCGCGCAAGCCGATCCTCGACCTCGACCGCTACGCGCAGGAGCTGTCCGCCCGCCGCGATCCGATCGCCTCGACGCTGCAGCGAATCTACGACCGCGTGCGCCGCCAGCCCAAGCGCATCGTTTTCGCCGAGGGCGAGGAGGAGCAGGTGATGCGCGCCGCCGTCTCCTATGTGAACCAGCGGCTCGGCACCGCCATCCTGCTCGGGCGCGACGACATCATCAAGGAGAATGCCAGGAACGCCGGCATCGAACTGAACAAGCAAGGCATCGAGATCATCAATGCCAGGCTGTCGCGCCGCAACGGCGTCTACACCGACTATCTGTACGAGCGCATGCAGCGCAAGGGTTTTCTGTTTCGCGACTGCCAGCGCCTGATCAACAATGACCGCAACCATTTCGCCGCCTGCATGGTGGCGCTGGGCGATGCCGATGGCATTGTCACCGGCGTCACCCGCAACTACTCGACGGCGCTCGACGACATCCGCCGCATCATCGACGCCAAGCCCGGCCACCGTGTCATCGGCGCCTCGATCGTGCTGGCGCGGGGCCGAACCGTGATTGTCGCCGACACCGCCGTGCACGATATGCCGAATGCCGAACAGATCGCCGACATCGCCGAGGAGGCCGCCGGCTTTGCCCGCCGCATGGGTTATGAGCCGCGGCTGGCCATGCTTGCCTATTCCACCTTCGGCCATCCGCAGGGCGAGCGCTCCGAACGCATCCAGGAAGCGGTGCGCATCCTCGACAAGCGGCGCGTCGATTTCGAATATGACGGCGAGATGGCCGCCGACGTGGCGCTCAGCGCACGCGCCATGGCGCAATACCCGTTCATCCGGCTGACCGGCCCGGCCAATGTGCTGATCATGCCGGCCTTTCACTCGGCCTCGATCTCGACCAAGATGCTGCAGGAGCTCGGCGGCTCGACCGTTATCGGCCCGCTGCTGGTCGGCCTGGACAAGCCGGTTCAGATCGTCTCGCTCAACGCCAAGGACAGCGACATCGTCAACATGGCGGCGATTGCCGCATATACGGCGGGGGCCTGAGGAGCGAGCGCCTCTTCCTAAATCAGGCCTGCCTGCTCAGCCTCGTGGCGTAAATTCTGCCGCGGCCTTGGCCCGATCTGCTGGATCACCAGCCCGGCCGCCAGCGAGCCGAGATCGCCGCAATGCTTCAGGCTGCGGCCTTGCGTGTAGCCGTAGAGGAAGCCGGCGGCATAGAGGTCGCCGGCGCCGGTGGTGTCGACCAGCTCGCGGATTTCCGTCGCATTGATGGTGACGGTCTCGTCGCCGCGCACGATGACCGAGCCCTTTTCGGAGCGGGTGACGGCGGCGATCTTGCAATCCTTGCGGATCTGGGCCAGCGCCTCGTCGAAGGAGGCGGTCTGGTAGAGCGACTTGATCTCGTGGCTGTTGGCAAAGACGATGTCGACGGTGCCCGAGCGCATCAGCTCCAGAAACTCGTCGCGGTAGCGGTCGACGCAGAACGAATCCGACAATGTCATCGACACTTCGCGCCCGGCTGCATGGGCGAGCTTCGCCGTCTGCCGGAACGCTTCCTTGGCGCGCGGCGGGTCCCACAGATAGCCCTCGAAATAGGTGACGGCGGCGCCAGACGCCTTGTCCGCTTCGACATCCTCAGGACCGAGCTCGACGCAAGCGCCGAGATAGGTGTTCATCGAGCGCTCGCCGTCCGGCGTGACGAAGATCATCGAGCGCGCCGTTGGCGGTTCGCCTTTGAGCGGCCTGGTGTCGAAGGCGACGCCCTGGGCGTGCATGTCATGGGCGTAGATTTCGCCGAGCGTGTCGTTCGAGACCTTGCCAAAGAAGGCGGCGCGACCGCCGAAGCTGGCGACGCCCGCCGCCGTGTTGCCGGCGCTGCCGCCGGAGGCTTCGATGGCCGGGCCCATGCGGCTGTAGAGCAGCTCGGCGCGCCTCGTGTCGATCAGGTTCATCGCGCCCTTGATGATGCCGTTTGTCTCAAGGAATGCCTCGTCGCACTGGGCGATGATGTCGACAATGGCATTACCGATACAAAGCACGTCATAGTTCGGCATCAATCATGTCTCCGCGAAAAACCACCGGCTTTCTGGCATGCCGGCCGCGGGCGGGTCTAGCGATTTGATGCGGCTTTGCCTAGGTCGTGATTTTAATTGGCGTGACGCCGCACGTGGTTGCGCCCTTGGTTGCGCTTGTGACTTCTCGTGTCTCCGCTTATTTCGCAGATGTTCAACATGGAATTGGAAACGCCGTGATCTCCAGCGCCGCCCGCGCCGCCGCCAGCCAGCTGTTCTCGCCCGAATTCCGCTCGGTGTTCGTAAAAACGTTGGGCCTGACCTTGCTGGCGCTCGCCGCGCTTTGGTTCGCCATCGAGGGCCTGTTCGAATGGCTGGCCTGGCCATGGATCGACGCATGGCTGCCCGCCCTGCCGTCCTGGGCCGGATGGCTGGGCGTCATCGTCGCCGGGATCGGTCTGGCGCTGGGTCTGGCGCTGCTGATCGCGCCGGTGACGGCGATCATCGCCGGCCTGTTCCTCGACGACGCCGCCGAACTGGTCGAGCGCACCGACTATCCCAATGACCCGCCCGGCCGCGCCATGCCGGCGCTGCGCTCGCTGGTGCTGGCGATAAGATTCTTCGGCGTCGTCATCCTCGGCAACATCGTGGCCTTGCTGCTGCTGCTGGTGCCGGGCATCAACATCGCTGCCTTCTTCATCGTCAACGGTTATCTGCTGGGACGCGAATTCTTCGAATTCGCCGCCATGCGCTTTCGCCCGGAGGCCGAGGCCCGGGCATTGCGCAAAAAACATGCCGTCACGGTGTTTCTCGCCGGGCTGGTGGTCGCTGCCTTCCTCGCGGTGCCGCTGCTCAACCTTTTGACGCCGCTGTTCGCCGCCGCCATGATGGTGCACCTGCACAAGGCGATCTCGGCGCGGGAAGCAGCGTAGGAGTGCTGATGCTCAGGTGAGGCCGGCCTGCGAATGCCGATGGCCTGCGCTTCCGGGGCGTACCCAACGGTACGCTCGGTTCCGTTTCTCGGGGCCGGCGCTAACGTAAAAGAAAACCACGTCCCAACTCGTCCTCGGGTTCGACGATGAATTCGGCCCGCCCGCAGTAGAAGGCGCGGCCGCCGACGCGGGCGATGATGGCGTCATGCGGCCCGGCTTTCGAGGTCCTTGCCACGCTGCCGGAAAAGCGCGAGCCCGCAACACTCTCGAACACCCGCGTCTGGCCGGCGATTTCGCCCTTGGCATGCATTGCCGTCAGCCGCGCGGCGACGCCCGATCCGGTTGGCGAACGGTCGACCTCGGCGTCGGCGAAGACGCAGATGTTTTTGGTCGGGCTATCGGAATATGCGTCCTGTCCGTCGGTCAGGATGGTGCCGTAGAGAAAGGCAAGTTCGGCATGATCCGGATGCGACAGCGGGAATACTTTCTTCAGCCTCTCCGTCAGCGCCGTCGCCGCATCGACGAAATCACGCACGCGGTTTTCGCCGAACACCAGCCCGAACTGGCGGCAATCGGCGAGCGCATAGAAGGCGCCGCCATAGGCGATGTCGAAGCTGATTGCCCCGAAGCCCGGCAATTCGATCTGCTGGTCGCGGGCGAACAGAAAGGCCGGCACGCTTTCGAACGATACAGCACCGGCCTTGCCATCTTGCACCTCGACCGAGGCGACGACCAGTCCGCACGGCGCCTCGATGTTGACTGTCGTCAGCGGGTCCTGCCGCGCCACCAGTCCCTCGTCGACGGCGTAGCGGCCGAGCGCGACGATGGCGTGGCCGCACATCGTCGAATAGCCCTCATTGTGCATGAACAGCACGGCGAGGTCGGCGCCGGGCAGATCGGGTTCCACCAGCAGCGCGCCATACATGTCGTGATGGCCGCGCGGCTCGAACATCAGGATCTTCCTGAGATGATCGAGGTGATCGCGCACATAGGCGCGTTTTTCCAGGATCGTTTCTGCAGGAATCCTTGGGTAGCCACCGGTGACGATCCGCAGCGGCTCGCCGCCGGTGTGCATGTCGACGACGCTGAGCTTCATGCGTTGGGCCCCATCTAAGCTGAAGATTTGGCAAACAACGCCTGCAGCTTGCCGAACGGCATGGCGGTACGGGTGAAGCCGAAGGTGCCGTCCTGCTGGATCTCACGCGCCGCCGTTTCCAGCATGCCGAAGGCGTAATTGGTCAGCCAGGGCCCGAGCGAAATGCGCTTGACCCCTGCCAGGGCAAGATCGGCGACGGTGAAGCCGGGCCTGACCATGACGTTGACTGGCTTGGTCAGAGCCGAGCAGACGGTTTGCACCGTCTCGATATCGCCGAGGCCTGGTGCGTAGAGCACGTCGGCGCCGGCCTTCTCGAAGGCCTGCAGCCGCTTGATCGTGTCGTCGATGTCTGGCCTGCCCCACAGAAAATTCTCGGCCCGCGCGGTGAAGACGAAGTCATGCTTCAGCGCCCGTGCCGCCTCCGCTGCAGCAGCGACGCGCTCGACGGCATGCGAAAAATCATAAATCGGCTTGTCGGGCTCGCCGGTGTGGTCCTCGATCGAGCAGCCGGCGAGGCCTGCCGCCTCGGCTGCGAAGACAGTTTCCGCGGCACTGGTCGCGCTGTCGCCCTTGCCCTTCTCGAGGTCGGCCGAGACCGGCAGGCCGGTCGCCGCGGTCACCTCGCGGCAGTGGTGGATCATCGCCTCGAAGGTCACCGCGCCGTCGGGCAGGCCGCGCGAAAAGGCAAAGCCGGCGCTGGTCGTCGCCAACGCCTTGAAACCGAAGGAGGCCAGCAGTTTCGTCGTGCCGACGTCCCAGGGGTTGGGCATGACGAAGATCGAACTGTGCAGGTCGCGAAAGATTTTGCCCTTGTCCATGGATGCTCCCCAGAGTGCGAAGCGCATTTTATCCCGCCACTGCCCGCCGGGCAAACGAATGCGATTGGGTCAGAAGCGATCGGCGTTCTCTCCTGCCAATTTGTCCAGCGCGTCGGACCCCTTGACGTATGCGGTCCCGTCCCAATGGTAGGTGACGGAGATGTCGCGCGAGGAAGCCTCGGGCGCCGCATCGTCGCAGCTTTCGCCATTCGGCATGGTAGCATCGGTCACCGTCGCCTTGATGGCCGCATAGGGCTGGCCTTCCGCAACGGTCTGAAACGCCAACTCCTGCGTGCGCCTGTAGGCACACAGGGACTCGTCGAACGTAGAGATCATGTCGATCAGCTCGAACCTGTCGTCGCGGACCAGGATCAGCGGCGTGCTCACATAGCCCTGGCTCGAATTGAAATGCGTGCTCAGGGTGATGATGACGTCATCGCCTGGCCCGATCGGAAGCTTGCCCGGATCGCGGAAATAGGTGCTCCGGTCGACGGCGACATTGACAGCGTCGAGCAGTCTCGGCTTGCCGGCAAGATCGTAGAGCGCCAGCACCGCAAAGCCCTCTGCGCTGTCGGAGGAACTGCCGAGGTCGAACAGCATGGCCAGCCGCTCCTTGCCGCCGGCCCTGATCTGGAGCACGCCAGCATCCGAAAAGCCCGACGTTTCCTGCGGCGAGCCACCGCTATCCCCACCTTCGATATGGCGCATCTCGATCGGCATGGAACCACGGTAGAAGCCATCCTTGTCCGCCGCCAGATCGGGAATGACCATCCTGGCGAGGTCGAGATAGGTCGTGTTCTCGTAGCCGGGGACGGTGCTGCGAAGGTCCGGGAAGCTGACGCCCTGCGCGCCGGCCGCGGCCCACAGACACGGCAGCAGCAAGCAGGCGAGGGTGAAGCGAAACAGGATCGAGTTCATAGGCTGGGCGCCTCCCACTGTCGAGCATTGGCAAGCTAGCATGGGCGCTTGGCGCGTCCAGCCGGATAAAAACCTGAAGACCAGATCAGGGGATCGGCACCAGCCCGGCCAGCTCGCGCATGTCGTCGAACAGGATGCCGCCGGCCTCGGTCAGGCCGTCGCGGTCGGAACGCGGGTCGCCGTAGTAGGAAAATACGCGCATGCCGGCGGCAATGCCGGCTAATGTCCCGGCGACGCTGTCCTCGATGACGATGCAGTCGGCGGGCGCGAAGCCCATCGTGCTTGCGGCATGCAGGAACAGGTCGGGAAACGGCTTGCCGCGCGAAACCATGGTCGAGCTGAACAGTGCATGCTCGAACAGCGGCAGCAGCCCGGTCTGGCCGAGCGTGATATGCATTTTACTCACCCGCGCCGACGAAGCGACGCAAGTTGCGATGCCGGCAGCGTGCACGGCTTCGATGAACTGCCTGACATAGGGGACGGCTTCGACGCCATGCGCGAACAGGTCCGGCAGACCGGCGTTCCAACGGTCGACGAAATCGGCGCCGAGGCTGGCGCCGGTCGCCTCGACTTCCTTCTGCACCGAGACCATGGCGCGGCCGGAGAAGTTCTTGCGGCAATATTCGAAGCTTGCCGGGTATCCGGCGGCGCTGAGCCATTCGGCAAGGCGCCGATTGGCCAGGTTCTCGGTGTCGACCAGAACCCCGTCGCAATCGAAGATGACGAGTTTGGGTAGCGACATCAGGCCGTGCCGGTCGATCCGAAGCCGCCGGAGCCGCGCGTCGTTCCGCCGGCCAAGCTGCGCTCATCGACCGTCGCCTGCGTCACCGGGGCGAAGACGATCTGCGCGATCCGCATGCCGCGCGTCACCGCGAAATCCTCGTCGCCAAGATTGATCAGCAGCACCTTGACCTCGCCGCGATAGTCGCTGTCGATGGTGCCCGGCGTGTTGAGGCAGGTAAGCCCGTGCTTGAAGGCGAGGCCCGAGCGTGGCCGGACCTGGCCTTCCACCCCCTCCGGGATCTCCAGGATCAGCCCGGTCGGCACCAGCGCGCGTTTTCCCGGCAGGATCAGCAGCGGCCGGTCGTCCGGCACCGCGGCGCGCAGATCCATGCCGGCGGCGCCCGGGCTTTCATAGGCGGGAAGCGGCAGGCCTTCACCGTGCGGCAGCCTGATGAAGCCGACGGCCGGACCGATGACGGAGGAAGTGTAGAGTGCTGCGCGCATGAGGCTGATCCTATCGCTATCAACGCCGATTCAGTCAACTCGGCGGCCAGACTATCAACGGCTTTCTTTCAGCGCAGTTCCGTTTCAGCGCAGTTCTACGGGGACGATGGTCGTCTCCTTGATTTCCTCCATGACGAAGGACGCCGAAACATCCGACAGCGCCACCTTGGCGATAAGTCGCTGATAGAGCCGGTCATACGCCTTCACGTCGGCGACGCGGGCGCGCAAGACATAATCGAGGTCGCCGGACATGCGGTAGACGCCGGTGATCTCGGGAAAGACGCTCACTGCCGCCCGGAATTTTTGCAGCCAGTCCGGATCATGATTGGAGGTCCGGACCAAGATGAACACCGAAAGGCCAAGGCCAAGCTTGTCGGCATCGACCAGCGCCACCCGGCCGGTGATGACGCCGTCTTCCTCGAGCCGCTTGACGCGGCGCCAGCAGGCGTTGCGCGACAGCGACACTCTTTCCGACAATTGGTCGACCGACAGCGTGCCGTCGCGTTGCAGTTCGGCCAGCAATCTTCGGTCGATCTCATCGATTTCCAGCGGCATGTGGGATGTTTGTCCCAATAATTGGCCAACCACAAGGATGATTTGGGACCGATGAACCGAAAGCTTGTGCCAGAATACTCAGCATCGGGGGCTTACCCAGCCAGGAGGGATCACCATGACGACACGGCTTGCAAGGCTCTTTACCTCTCACCCGGCCAAGGTGGGCGAGACCTATTTCAGCCATATGGCTTTCGCGGCGTGGTTCTGCTCGCGTCTGTTCATGGCAGCGTTCGCCGCACTCATTCACGCTTTCTTGCCGTTTCTGTTTGAGACTACGGCCAGCCGAATCATCCGCGAGCTCTATGAGCGCACGCACAACAGAGGCACACACGCGATCAAGGAGCATGCGGCTTTCATGGATCGCGCCTGAGGGGGATTAAGCGATGTGCCGGTGGGCGGCCTACCTTGGCGAAGCGGTTTTCCTCGAAGACATCGTCACGGCGCCCTGCCATTCGCTGATCGCCCAGAGTCATTGCGCCCAGGAAGCCAAGTCGCCGACCAATGGCGATGGCTTTGGTCTCGCCTGGTACGGCGACCGGCCCGAACCGGGTCTCTATCGCGACATCCTGCCGGCCTGGTCCGATCCCAATCTGAAGAGCCTGTGCCGGCAGATCAGGTCCAGCCTGTTCCTTGCGCATGTGCGCGCCTCGACCGGCGGCGCCACCAGCCGCATGAACTGTCATCCCTTCACTGCCGGCCGCTGGTCGTTCATGCACAACGGCCAGATCGGCGGCTTTGAAAGAATCCGCCGCGCGCTGGAAAACACGCTCTCCGACGATGTCTTCGATCGGCGCGAGGGCACCACCGATTCCGAACTTTTCTTTCTCCTGATGATCGACGAGGGTCTGGCGGGCGATCCGCAAGGCGCGGTGTCGCGCGCTACGGCGCGGGTGATCGACGCCTCGCGCCGCGCCGGCCTCGAACCGGCGCTGAGACTTACCGCCGCCTTGTCGGACGGCGAATCGCTCCATGCGGTGCGCTATGCGACCGATTCCCACGCGCCGACGCTCTACACCTCCGTCTTCCGCAACGGCGGCGGGCGATGCCTGATGTCGGAGCCTTTCGACCGTGATGGCGGCGACTGGCAGCCGATCTCGCCCTCTAGCTTCGTCACCATTACCAGAGACGGCATGACCACTCGTCCATTTGCGCCGGAACTGGCAAGACTGGCGCTGGCCGTGTAGCTCCCTCGCTATCGCGGCAACATCGCGGGACAGCGCCCCCTCAACAGACCCTCGCAGCGCAATTCCGATCAAGCACCACCTGTCCTCGAATGCTGAACTCGGCTTGAAGACGCGCCGTAGTCCGCCATTTGGTGAGGCTGGCGCCGCTAGCAAGCCGGAGCATTGGTCATGGACCTCGTCTTTTCCTCCACCAGAGACTTGGCTGCCGCGATCCGCGACCGCAAGATTTCCGCCGTGGAAGCGCTGGACGCGCATTTGGCTGAGATCGACAGGCATAATGAGGCGGTCAACGCGGTCGTCACGCTCGATAGGGAAGGGGCTCGCGCTCGCGCGAAGAAGGCCGACGAAGCGCAGGCGCGCGGCAACGCTCTCGGGCCGCTGCACGGCGTGCCGTTCACGCTGAAGGACACTCACGAAACACTGGGGATGAAGACGACGGTCGGCTTCCCGCCTTTTGCCGACTATGTGGCGAGAAAAGACAGCCCGGTCGTTCTCAGGTTGAAGGCGGCCGGCGGCGTGCTGGTCGGCAAGACAAATGTCGCAACGATGCTGGGCGACTGGCAGTCGAACAACCCGCTGTTCGGCCGCACCAGTAATCCGTGGGATCTATCGCGCACCGCCGGCGGTTCCAGCGGGGGAGCGGCGGCAGCACTTTGCGCGGGCATGACGCCATTCGAACTCGGCACCGACATGCAGGATTCGATCCGCCTGCCGGCAGCCTTCTGCGGCGTCTACGGCCTCAAGCCGACCGAGCATCGCGTCTCCCTGGCCGGCGCCTTTCCCGATCCCGGTGGGGTACCGCGCGGCGTACGGCTGATGTCCTGCATCGGTCCGCTGGCCCGCAACGTCGAAGATCTGGCGCTGATCCTGAGGATCATTGCAGGACCGGATGGCAGCGACACCGACCTTGCCCCGGTGCTGGTCGAGGACATGCCTGAGTTCAATCTCAAGACCCTGCGCATCGCTTTCGCGCCGGCCTTTCCGGGTTTTCCGGTAGCCGGCGAGATCAGGGCCGCGGTCGAAAGTCTGGCCGAGCAACTCAAGTCTGCGGGGGCAGTCGTCGAGGAAGCAAGACTGCCGACGCTCGGCCTGCATGACGATCTGACGCAAGGCGGCGCGCTGATCGGCATGATGCTGGAGGCTGCGCAGCCGGAGCCGCCAGAAGAACCGACACCGGTCTCGCGCTGGTTCGAAGCGCTCGCCCACCGCGACCAGTCAATCCTTGCCTGGGACCGGTTTTTCGAAGGTTGCGATGTCTTGCTTTGTCCCGTCGCCATGACCACGGCCTTTCCGCATTGCGAGCCGGGAACACCAATTAAAGTCGATGACAGGGAGCAGAGCTACTGGCTGCTGCCAGCCTATGGCGCGGTGTTCAACTACAGCGGCCACCCGGCACTGTCGATGCCCTGCGAGCAGGACCGCGACGGCCTGCCCATCGGCCTGCAGCTGGTCGGCCGTCGCTGGTCAGAATCGCGGCTGCTTGGCATCGCCAGGGCGATAGCGCCGCTGAGCGGCGGTTTTCGCCGTCCGCCCGGCTATTGAGCAAACCGCGTTAGCCTATAGGGCTCAAGTAGCGGATCGCGCGCGTCGTCCAGTATTTCCCGGCCGGCGAACAGGCCGACGGCAGGCGCCAGCGTGATGCCGGAATGCATGACCACGACATAGAGGCCGCTCACGCCTTGAGCCCGTCCGATGATCGGAAAGCCGTCGATCGGCGTCGGCCGATAGCCGACGGTGTGAAAATCCAGTTCCAGCCGGTCGGCGCCGCGCAGCATGCTCTTCATCGCCGCAAACAGGTCGCGGGCTGTGGCTTCGGCATCCATGCCCGGATCGGCGCCGCCGAAATCCGAGCCGGCGATGATGCGCCCCTCGGCAGTCTGGCGCATGTGCAGCCGGTCGCCGATCACCAGGCCGTTGAGCAGCTTTTCGTACGGGCGTGAATGGACGATCAGGCCGGGCGGCGTCTCGATCGGCAGTTTTAGCCCGGCCGTCGCCGCAATTGCCGCAGAGCCGGCGCCGGCCGCGATCACCACCTCGTCGGCGACAATCCGTCCGCCTGATGTATCGACGTCGCTAATCCTGCCATTGGTCTGTATCAGCGCGGTGACTGTCGTGCCGGTAATCACCCGCGCGCCAAGTCGCTCGGCGTCGGCCAGCAGTGTCTGCGTGGCCGCGACCGGTTCGGCCACGCCCTCCCCAGCGACGTGAAGGGCGAAGTCGGGAAGCTCGGTCAAATTGGGCTCTATACGTGCGGCTCCCGCGCGGTCGACGCGCTCGATCCCGTAGCCCCAGGCGGAATGCTCGGCGGCATAGGCCTCAAGCTCGGCCAGCGGCAGGTCCCAGCACAGGCCGCCGCACCAGGCGAGCGGAATGCCGGGCACGCCATGAGCAAGCCGCGTCCACTCGGCCATCGAACGGGTACGCAGCCGGAAATACGGCTCTGGATTGCCCCAACTGGCATTGATCCAGGCAAAGGAATTCGGCGTGGCGACGCCGCCCGCACCGCTGTCGGCAACGATCGTCACGTTCGCGCCAGCCTTCGCCAGATGCCAGGCGATGGACGCGCCGATGATGCCGGCGCCGACGACAATGACGTGCTTGGCTGCGCTCATGGATGGACCTTTATCGAACCGCCTCTGTTGATGCCATTGCGGCGGAGCTATCTCAAGGCCGGGCAAACCGCCCAAAATTGTTCGACAGGCTGCAAAAGCGCTGCTAGAAGCCCGCGCACCACATGGGATTCCACAAATTGGCTGAAGACATCACGAACGCGGTGGCGCGCCGCCGCACTTTCGCGATCATCGCGCATCCGGACGCCGGCAAGACGACGCTGACCGAAAAGCTGCTGCTGTTCGGCGGTGCCATCCAGCTTGCCGGCGAGGTCAAGGCCAAGAAGGATCGCATCCAGACCCGGTCGGACTGGATGAAGATCGAGCGCGAGCGCGGCATTTCGGTCGTCACCTCGGTGATGACCTTCGAGTATGAGGACAATGTCTTCAACCTGCTCGATACGCCCGGTCACGAGGATTTCGCCGACGATACCTATCGGACGCTGTCGGCGGTCGATGCGGCGGTCATGGTCATCGACGCCGCCAAGGGTATCGAGCCGCGCACGCTAAAACTGTTCGAGGTCTGCCGGCTTCGCGACATCCCGATCATCACCTTCGTCAACAAGATGGACCGCGAAAGCCGCGACCCATTCGAGATCCTCGACGAGATCGAGCAGAAGCTGGCACTGGACACCGCTCCGATCACCTGGCCGATCGGCCGCGGCAAGACCTTTTCCGGCACCTATCATCTGGCGCTGAATGCCGTGCGCAAGGGCGACGCGGAGAAAGAACGCACGCCAGTCAACGGTCCCGACTCCAACCGCGTCGCCGGCCTGTTGCCGGAGAACGAGCGCGAGGCTTTCATCGAGGAGCTGGAGCTGGCGCGCGAAGCCTGCCGTCCGCTCGACATCGGTGCGTTCCGCGAGGGCCATCTGACGCCGGTCTATTTCGGTTCGGCGCTCCGCAATTACGGCGTGCGCGACCTGATCGAGGCGCTTGGTGCCTACGGGCCGCCGCCACGCGCGCAAGAAGCCGACACCCGCAAGGTCGAGGCGACCGAGGATAGGATGACCTCCTTCGTCTTCAAGATCCAGGCCAACATGGATCCCAACCACCGCGACCGCATCGCCTTCGTCCGCGTCTGCTCGGGCAAGCTCGAGCGCGGCATGAAAGCCAAGCTGGTGCGCACGGGAAAACCGATGAGCCTGTCGGCGCCGCAATTCTTCTTCGCCCGCACCCGCGTCACCGCCGACGAGGCCTTTGCCGGCGACGTCGTCGGCATCCCCAACCACGGCACGCTGCGCATCGGCGATACGCTGACCGAGGGCGAGGAGATCCTGTTCCGCGGCGTGCCGAATTTCGCGCCGGAAATCCTGCGCCGCGTCCGTCTCGGCGACGCGATGAAGGCCAAGAAGCTGAAGGAGGCGCTGCACCAGATGGCCGAGGAAGGCGTCGTGCAACTGTTCTCGCCAGAAGACGGTTCGCCGGCAATCGTCGGCGTCGTCGGTGCGCTGCAGCTCGACGTGCTGAAGGAGCGGCTGAATATCGAATACACGCTGCCGGTCGATTTCGAGATGTCGCGCTTTTCCGTCTGCCGCTGGATATCGGCCGACGACAAGGCCGAGGTGCATCGCTTCATCGAGGCGCATCGCGGCGACATCGCCCGCGACCTCGACAACGATCCGGTGTTCCTCGCCCAGCACGCCTTCTCGCTCAACTACGAGGCCGAGCGCTGGAAGGCGATCCGCTTCGCCGCGGTCAAGGATTACCAGGTCCGCGACAAGGCGGCTTGACCGTTGCCGTATGGCCGCCAAGATCACACTCGCGCGTTGCGCCGCCCCTCATCCGCCTGCCGGCACCTTCTCCCCGTATGGTGACGGGGAGAAGGGGGATTGCCGCAACGCCAACGCCCTTCCTGCAACGTGGGTAATTGGCGAAATCATGTATGAGAGCGCCCCTCTCCCCGTCACTATACGGGGAGAGGATGCCGGCAGGCAGGTGAGGGGCGGCGCCGACTTCGGCAGTTGATATTCCCAAAATCGGGCAAAGATCGCCTGTCGGGAGCGTCTCGCTCACCCCCTGGCAGCCTCTTCGATCTTGGCGATGTCGATCTTGGTCATCTGCATCATCGCCTGCATGACACGGCCGGCCTTTTCGGTGTCGGGGTCCTGCAGCAGCCTAGGCAATTGCTCCGGCACGACCTGCCAGGAGACGCCGAATTTGTCCTTCAGCCAGCTGCACTGGCTGGGCTCGCCACCGCCCTCGATGAGCCGGTCCCAGAAATAGTCGACCTCCTCCTGCGTCTTGCAGTCGATGGAGAGCGAGACTGCCTCGGTGAACTTGAATTGCGGCCCGCCGTTGAGCGCCTGGAACTGCACGCCGTCGAGCTCGAAATAGGTCACCAGCACCTTGCCCTCATTGTCGCCGCTGCCCTTGGGCCAGCGCATCACGCTCAGCACCTTCGAGTTCTTGAAGATGGAGATGTAATGGTTCATGGCCTCCTCGGCCTGGTCGTCGAACCACAGGCAGGGGGTGATCTTTTGCATTTTCTTGCTCCTCGGGCTGTTTTGGCTTGTTTTCACGCGTCCAACGGCCGGCTGGCGATTGATGCCGGTCGCCGCCGTCTGCCCAAGGACGCTCAAACAAAACACGATCCGACAGCACCTCTGACTTTTTTACTGCCTGGACCGGCTTGCCGTCTTTGGCTCAAGATCCCGGCGCATCGCAAAACCGTGGCCAGACCAGACGGTGGCGTATATAACGCCGCTCAATTCCGGTTTTCCGCGCCTGTTCGGACGCGACGCAGTCAGCAAGGACAGTTTAATGCCCGCCTACCGTTCCCGCACCACCACCCATGGCCGTAACATGGCCGGCGCCCGCGGCCTGTGGCGCGCCACAGGCATGAAGGATTCCGATTTCGGCAAGCCGATCATCGCTGTCGTCAATTCCTTCACCCAGTTCGTTCCGGGCCACGTCCATCTCAAGGATCTTGGCCAGCTGGTCGCCCGCGAGATCGAGAAGGCCGGCGGCGTCGCTAAGGAGTTCAACACCATCGCTGTCGATGACGGCATCGCCATGGGTCATGACGGCATGCTCTATTCGCTGCCTTCTCGCGAGCTGATCGCCGACTCGGTCGAATATATGGTCAACGCCCACTGCGCCGACGCCATGGTCTGCATCTCGAATTGCGACAAGATCACGCCGGGCATGCTGATGGCGTCGCTGCGTCTCAATATCCCGACCGTCTTCGTCTCCGGCGGCCCGATGGAAGCCGGCAAGGTGGTGCTTGCCGGCAAGACGCAGGCGCTCGATCTGGTGGACGCCATGGTCGCGGCTGCCGACGACAAGATCTCCGACGAGGACGTCAAGACCATCGAGCGCTCGGCCTGCCCGACCTGCGGCTCCTGCTCGGGCATGTTCACCGCCAATTCGATGAATTGCCTGACCGAGGCGCTCGGCCTTTCGCTGCCCGGCAACGGTTCGACGCTGGCGACGCACGTTGACCGCAGGCGGCTGTTCGTCGAGGCCGGCCACCTGATCGTCGATCTCGCGCAGCGCTACTACGAGCAGGACGACGACACCGCGCTGCCGCGCAGCATCGCCTCGAAGGGCGCCTTCGAGAACGCCATGACGCTCGACATCGCCATGGGCGGCTCGACCAACACCGTGCTGCACATCCTGGCTGCCGCGCATGAGGGCGAGATCGATTTCGGTCAGGACGACATTGACGCGCTGTCACGCAAGGTGCCGGTGCTATGCAAGGTTGCCCCCGCCAAGGCGGATGTGCACATGGAAGACGTCCACCGCGCCGGCGGCATCATGGCGATCCTCGGCCAGCTCGATAACGCCGGACTGATCAACCGCGACCTGCCGACCGTGCACACCGCAAGCCTCGGCGAAGCGCTCGACCATTGGGACATCTCGCGCACGTCAAGCCAGAATGTCCGCGACTTCTTTCTGGCGGCCCCAGGCGGCGTGCCGACGCAGGTCGCCTTCAGCCAGGATCGCCGCTGGGACGAACTCGATCTCGACCGGGAGAAGGGTGTCATCCGCTCGGCCCAATATCCTTTTTCCAAGGATGGTGGCCTTGCCGTGCTGAAAGGCAACCTGGCGCTCGACGGCTGTATCGTGAAGACCGCGGGCGTCGATGAATCGATCCTGAAATTCACCGGCCCGGCCAGGGTGTTCGAAAGCCAGGACGCCAGCGTCAAGGCGATCCTGTCCAACGAGATCAAGGCCGGCGATGTCGTCGTCATTCGCTACGAAGGGCCGCGCGGCGGCCCCGGCATGCAGGAAATGCTCTATCCGACCAGCTATTTGAAGTCGAAGGGCCTCGGCAAGGCCTGCGCGCTGGTCACCGATGGCCGCTTCTCCGGCGGCACCTCCGGCCTGTCGATAGGCCATGCTTCTCCCGAGGCGGCGGAAGGCGGGCTGATCGGGCTGGTGCATGAGGGCGATACGATCGAGATCGATATCCCGAACCGCACCATCCGGCTTGCCGTCGACGATGCCGAACTGGCCGCCCGCCGCGCCGCGATGGAGGCCAAGGGAGCCGCCGCCTGGAAGCCCGAGGAAAAGCGCAAGCGCAAGGTGACAATGGCCTTGCGCGCCTACGCCTCGATGGCGACCAGTGCTGCAAAGGGTGCGGTAAGGTATGTGCCGGAATAGGTTCGCTTCTTCAAAGGGATGACGGGAGATGGATTTCGACCTTATCGTCCGCGGCGGCACGCTGCCCGACGGCAGGATCGCCGATATCGGCATCATCGGCGAGACGATCGCGGCCATCGAGCCGGAGCTGAACGCTGGCGCGGGCACGGCGATCGACGCCCATGGCAATCTGATCTCGCCGCCCTTCGTCGATCCGCATTTTCACATGGACGCCACGCTCTCGCTAGGCATCCCGCGCATCAACGTGTCGGGCACGCTGCTCGAAGGCATCTCGCTGTGGGGCGACCTGAAGCCGCTGTTGACGCACGAAGCGGTGCGCGACCGCGCGCTCGCCTATTGCGACTGGGCAGTGTCCATGGGCCTGCTCGCCATCCGCAGCCATGTCGATGTCTGCGATACCAGGCTGCTGGCGGTCGAAGCCCTGCTCGATGTGAAGAAGACCGTCGCGCCCTATATCGACCTGCAACTGGTCGCCTTCCCGCAGGATGGGTTTTATCGCTCGCCGACGGCGCGCGATAACACCATCCGCGCGCTCGACATGGGTGTAGACATCGTCGGCGGTATTCCGCATTTCGAGCGCACCATGGCCGACGGCACGCGTTCGGTGACGGAACTGTGCGAAATCGCGGCAGAACGCGGCCTCATGGTCGACCTGCATTGCGACGAGACCGATGATCCGCTGTCGCGCCATATCGAACAACTGGCCTATGAGACGCAACGCCTCGGCCTGCAGGGCAGGGTCGCCGGCTCGCATCTTACGTCGATGCACTCGATGGACAATTACTATGTCTCGAAGCTGTTGCCGCTGATATCAGAGGCAGGCGTCTCGGCGATCCCCAATCCGCTGATCAACATCATGCTGCAGGGCCGCCACGACACATTCCCCAAACGCCGCGGCCTGACGCGGGTCAAGGAAATGCTTGCCCACGGTATCCGCGTCGGCTGGGGTCAGGATTGCGTGCTCGACCCCTGGTATTCGCTGGGCACCGCCGACATGCTCGACGTCGCCTTCATGGGCCTTCACGTCGCCCAGATGTCGAGCCCGGCCGACATGGCGCGCTGCTTCGACATGGTCACCAACGTCAACGCCGCCATCATGGGCCTCGACCATTTCGGCCTGTCGGTCGGCAAGCGCGCCAGCCTCGTCGTCCTCGATGCCGGCGATCCGGTCGAGGCCTTGCGCCTGCGTCCCGAGCGACTCTGTGTCATCGCCAGGGGCAAGGTGGTGGCCGAGCGGGCCAGGCAGGAAACACGGCTCTCGATCGCCGGACGGCCGGCAACAGTGAACCGCAGGCATCGCCGGTCTCAAAACTCCATCGATCAGATTGATAGGTCCTGACCGCAAGTCTACAATCAACCTCCAGTTTTATGCCGAGGAGGATGTCATGTGGCACAAGGCGGCGATGGTGGTCGTGTTGGCGGCGACCTGTGCAGGCTGCATGACGGCCGAAGACCGTCGTGCCGCGGACGAGGCGAAATGCCGTTCCTACGGCTTCGTCAGGAAGAATGATGCCTTCGCCGAATGTCTGCAGCGCATCGATCTGGCGCGCCGCGCCGAGCTCAGAAGTGCGTCGGTCTTCGATCCTTGGGATCGGCCGGTGATCTATCGTCCGGTTATCATCCGGCCACGGCCAAAGTAGGCCGTTGCGATCGTCCGTACAGGCCCAGCCGATTTCCGGTCCCTGGTCTGGCCGGCTTCCCGATTTCCGCTCGTCAAAGCGGCCGCTTGCGTCTACGACGCTGCTCACCGGGCTTTCATGCGGGAGGAAGCGACATCGGCATGGCACAGCCAACAGCCCAGAATTCAACGTTCAGGAACGTGCTTTTGGCTGGCATTCTGCTGATGCTGGCCGGCGATTTCCTGTTTGCTTTGAATGATGCGATGGGCAAATGGCTGGTCGCCAGCTTTTCCGTCGGCCAGGTCGTGCTGATCCGTTCCATCGGCGCCTTTTTCGTGCTCGGTCCGATGATCGCGCGTCAAGGCGCGGCCAGGCTGTTCCGCATGGAGCGCCTGGAACTGCAGGTCTTGCGCGTCGTCATGACGACGCTCGACACGGCGCTGTTCTACGCCGCCGTCGTCTATCTGCCGCTCGCCGACGTCATGAGCTTCTACATGGCGGGGCCGATCTACGTGGCGGCGCTGTCCCACCTGTTGCTTGGTGAAAAGGTCGGCTGGCGCCGCTGGATGGCGATTCTGGTCGGGTTCTGCGGTGTGCTGATCATGCTCGAACCGTCCTCGGCCGCGTTTTCGCTGTCGTCGACCTTCGCGCTGGCCGGAAGCATTTCATTCGCCTTCGCGATCATTCTCAACCGGCGGTTGCGTGGCACCAGCGACACCTCGCTCGTTACCTGGCAAACCATCGGCACGCTGCTGGTCGGCGGGTTTCTCACCATCGGCAACTGGCAGACGCCGTCCTCGCTCGATTTCGGCGCCATGCTGCTTCTTGGCATCGTCTCCTGCGGCGCGCATCTGATGATCACCAGGGCGCTGAAGCTGGCGCCGGCGTCGACGCTGGCGCCGCTGCATTATAGCCTGCTGCTGTGGGCCGTCATCTTCGGGCTGGCCTTCTTCGGCGACATGCCCGGCCCGCGCATCCTGATCGGCTCGGGCATCATCGTGCTGGCCGGCCTGTTCATCTTCCATCGCCAGAAAGTGGTCGACACGGTGCCGCCCGAAAACGTGCCGAAAGGTGTCAACTAGGGTCCAGATTTCTGGTGCCTTAAGGTTCAGAGTTTTGGCAGTTAACCGGCGCGCACCGCCGCGAGATGCGTTGAGAAGTCGGCCGTCTCCATCAGCGCCCTGCAGCGTGAAAAGCGACCGTCGGCATAGGCGCGGAAATCGTCGGCCGGATTGCTGTTGGCAAGCTGGATCAGTCCCCACAGCGTCCACAAGAGATCGCACATCGCCTTGTAGATGACGATGCGGCCGCGCTCCGCCGGCGTCGGCTCGCCACCGAAATAGGCGTCCATCATCTCGTCCTCCTGCGCCGTATCAAACTGGCCTTCGACGCTGAGGTCGCCGAGATCCCAAAGCGGGTCGTTCATGCCGGAATATTCCCAGTCGACGATCCACATCCTGTCGCCCGTATCGAGAAAATTTTCGCACAGCGGATCGCAGTGGCAGGCGACGAGAGGCAGGGGATGCGCGGCAAGCGCCGAGCGCACGGTTTCCGCCTCGATAACGACGTCCTGGTAACCGGCAGGCAGGGCGACGTCCTTGGTCGACAGCACCTTCAGGTAGTCGTCTATCATCGCAAACAGCTCGAAGCGGAAGGGAAACACCGCGCCGGATGTATGCAATCTGCGGAAGGCTTTGCCGGCACGCGCCGGACTGCCCGGCCGGGTCTTGAATTTATCCGGCGACATCGTCTCGGCGCCCGCGATGAAGCGCGTCACCATCACGCCTGTCTCGCCGTCGACATGCAGCAGCTCGGGGCTGACGCCGGCCATCGCTGCCTCCCGCGCCGCCACCGCCTCGTTGGCGCGGTTGATATACTCCTGCGTGCCCTTGCCGGGAATCCGCAGGCAGGCACCTCCAGCCCTGAAGACGAGGTTGGTGAGGCCACCCAGCCGCTCCAGCGGTCCCTCGTAGCCGGCCAGCGCCGGAATGGCTGCAAGCGCCGCGCGTGCTTCCTCGTCCACCATCGCTTCTGCCCTCTTTTCGCGTCTATTTGTGGTGACGACGGTTCCACAAATTTCGCCGTTTGGCTATCATCGCTTGCATGCGGTTCACTCCAGCGCCGTGCGTTCCCGTAGGACGCGCTAACAACGCTGCGGCGCTTTGATTTGCGGACGAGACTGTAATGGCGGACAGGAAAATCAAAGGCGCGCTCGCCGCGGCCTATGCAGCGAAGCGGCCAGAGGAGGTGGCGGCGCTCTACGACCGCTGGTCCGACACCTACGACGCCGACATGTCGGCGGCCGGTTATCGCCATCCGACCATCTGCCTTGCCCTGCTTGCCCGCCACCTGCCGCGCGGCGCGGCACCGCTCCTCGATGCCGGTGCCGGCACCGGGCTCATCGGCGAGTGGCTGAAGATCGCGGGCTATCCGCAGGTCGAGGCGCTCGACATTTCCGAAGGCATGCTGGCCCAGGCAGCGCGCAAGGGCGTCTATTCGGCGCTTCACTGCTTGGCGCTCGGCGGCCCGCTGCCCTTCGCGGATGATGCCTATGCCGGCATCATATCGGCCGGCGTCTTCACCTCGGGCCATGTCGGCGCTGAGGGGCTGGACGAACTGATCCGCATCTGCCGGCCGGGCGGGATAATCGTGCTGACGGTCAAGAACACCCTGTGGGACGCAGGCTTTTCCGCAGGGATAGCCGACCTCGAGGCGAAGGGCGTCGTCACGCGCGCCGAGGAGACATCGCCCTATGTCTCGATGCCGGGCGAGGCGGATACCGTGCCCAGCCGCGGTCTCGTTCTGCGCGTGAACTGACCATCCCCGCTCTTATGCATGTCGCGCAAAAGCACGCCCTCGGGCCTGACCCGAGGGTGCGCAGCGGTTTTGCGATGACGACATCCATAGAAACAAGAACTTAAAGCGCCTCGCATGAATCCGTTCAGACGCGACGCGCTTTAGGCTCTGATCCTTTCTCCGGCCGGGTCGTAAAGCGGCTCGAGATGGATTTTTGCCGGCGTCCGCTGCATAGCCACCACCAGCTCGTAGTCGCCGCAGGTGAGGAAATCGTCGCTGACGCCGTCGGCGTTGCGCACATAGCCGTAGCCGATGTTCTTTCCGACCGTGTAGCCATAGCCGCCGCTGGTCAGGTAGCCGACCGGCTCGCTGTTGCGCAGGATCGTTTCGCGCCCGAGCAGCACGATCTCGCAATCGTCGACGGTGAAGCCGGCAAAGCGTTTTTTCAGAACCGCGCCGCCGATCTCTTCCAGCGCCCGCCGCCCGAGAAAATCTGTGTTCTTGCGAAGCTTCACCGCCCAGCCAAGGCCGGCCTCCTGCGGCGTGTCGTTGGGCGTGATGTCGGAGCCCCAGGCGCGGTAGCCTTTTTCCAGCCGCAGCGATTCCAGCGCCCTGTAGCCGACCGGGCGGATGCTGTGCTCCTCGCCCGCCGCCATCAGCGCGTCGAAGATTTCGCCCGTCGCCGCGATCGGCACATGCAGCTCCCAGCCGAGCTCGCCGACATAGGTGACGCGCAGCGCCCGAACTGTGTGGCCGGCGATGGAGATTTCCCGCACGTGTCCAAACGGGAAAGCGGTGTTCGACACGTCCGCGTCGGTCACCGCAGCCAGCACGTCGCGGGCCCGCGGCCCCATCAGCGACAGCGTGCCGAAATCCTCGGTGACATCGGTGAGCGTCACGTCGAGCTCGTTGCCGACATGGTCGCCGATCCACGAGAAGTCATGCGTCCTAAAGCCGGTGCCGGTGACGACGTAGAATCGGTCTTCGCCGAGCCGCGCCACGGTCAGGTCGGCCTCGATGCCGCCGCGCGTGTTGAGAAGCTGCGTGTAGGTCAGCCGGCCAACCGGCTTGGCGACGTCGTTGGCGCAGATCCAGTCGAGCGCCTTCAGCGCATCCGCACCGGTCATTTCGTATTTGGCGAAGGAGGACTGGTCGAAGATGCCGACGTTCTCGCGCACGTGCCGGTGCTCGTCGCCGACCGGCGAAAACCAGTTCTGCCGGCCCATCGAATAGATGTCCTTCGGCTCGACGCCTTCGGGCGCAAACCAGTTCGGCCGCTCCCAACCGAGCTTGGAGCCGAACACGGCGCGGTGCTTTTGCAGCCGTTCATAGAGTGGCGACACGATCCGTGGCCGGCCCGTGGCATACTCTTCATGCGGGAAGCCGATCGTATAGTGCTTGCCATAGGCTTCCAGCGTGCGGTCGCGGACCCATTGCCGGTCGCGGTGCAGGTCGGAAAAGCGCCTGATATCGACCACCCACAGGTCGAGTGGCGCCTCGCCGTCGACCACCCACTGCGCCAGCACCCAGCCGGCGCCGCCGCCTGCCGCGATGCCGAAGGCGTTGAAGCCGGCGCCGACGAACATGTTGGCGCATTCGGGTGCCACGCCGAGAATGAAATTGCCGTCCGGCGTGAAGCTCTCCGGCCCGTTGATCATCTGCTTGACGCCGACGCTTTCGAGCGCCGGAACCCGCGTGATTGCCTGGTTCATATGCTGCTCGAAATGATCGTAGTCGTCGTCGAACAGCCGGAACTGCCAGTCGTCAGGGACATCGCCGCCGGGAAGATCGGTCGTCCAGGCTTGCGGGTTCGGCTCATAGCCGCCCATCACCAGCCCACCGACCTCCTCCTTGAAATAAATGCGGCGGTCGGGGTCGCGGATCGTCGGCGCATCGCTCGCCAACCCGTCTATTCTCTCGGTGACGATGTACTGGTGCTTCACCGGCTGCAGCGGCACGTTGATGCCGGCTAGCGCTCCCACCTGCCGCGCCCATTGCCCGGCACAGTTCACCACCTTGTCGCAGGCGATATCGCCCCTGTTGGTCTTTACCGCTGTGACGCGGCCATCCTGCATGTCGAAGCCGGTGACTCGGACATCCTGGAACAGCCTGGCGCCGTGCATGCGCGCGCCTTTGGCCAGCGACTGCGTGATGTCGGAAGGGCTTGCCTGGCCGTCGGTCGGCAGCCAGCTGGCGCCGACGAGATCGCCGGTTTCCAGCAGCGGCCACATTGCCTTGACTTCGGCTGGTGACAGCAACTGCATATCCATGCCGAAGCTTTTCGCCGTCGTCGCCAGCCTCTTGTACTCGATCCAGCGGTCGGGTTTGGTGGCGAGCCTGAGGCACCCTGTCATCTTCCAGCCGGTGGCCAGCCCGGTTTCGGCTTCCAGCCCCTTGTAGAGATCGACCGAATATTTGAGCACGCGGGTGATCGAGGCCGAAGACCGCAATTGACCGACCAGCCCCGCGGCATGCCATGTCGAGCCCGAAGTCAGTTTGCCCTGTTCCAGGAGCACGACATCGGCCTTGTGGTCACGCGCCAGATGATAAGCCGTCGAACAGCCGATTATGCCGCCGCCGATGACGACGATCTCGGCGTGGGCGGGCAAGGTCATGATATCTGTCCGTACTTTGTTCTGTAGTTTTCCAGCGCGGCATCGAGCCGCGTCAGGTTTTCGTCGGTATAGGCAACGTAGTCGATGCCGGGCGCGTCGAGATAAAGTTCGGAAACCATGCTCCACATCGCCTCGCGCAGCAGCGATGCGCATTGCATGGCCGCATGCGAGCGGCGGATCGCCTCGTCCGGCTCCTTCATGAAATAGGCGGTCAGGAAGGCGAAGGACTCCTCGTCGTTCATGGTGGCGTTCGAGGCGACGCCGGCGAGGTCGAACATCGCCGTGTTGAAGCCGGCATATTCGAAATCGATCAGCCACAGCCGGTGGCCGTCATCGAGAATATTAGCCGGCAGAAGGTCATTATGACCAAAGACGATCGGCAGCAATTTCTGCGCCCGTTCGAGCTCGTCTGCAAGCGTCAGCAGCCGCGGCAACTCGCTTCGCATGCGGCTCTCGGCTTCCTCCAGCGTGCGCGCATAGTCGCGGATGACATGGAATACCCAGAACATGAAGCCGGCGCCGGAGACATGATTGGGCATCTCGCGATGGAAGCCGCGCATCAGGGCGGCGACGCGGTCGATATTGGCGCGGACGTCTTCCGCGACATAGGTCTTGGCGCCGAGAAATTCCGTTACCAGGATGCCGGGCTCGGAATGGCGGACCGCCGGCGCGAAGCCGGCGGCATGCGCCGCGCGCGCGGTCATCACCTCGCGCTCGCGAAAGACGTGATGGAAGGGAAAGTCCTGGCCAAAGCGCACGACATGCCGCCCGGCGGCGTCCTTGACCAGATAGTTGGCGTTGCTCAGGCCGCCCGGCAGCGGCGCGATCTCGACGCTGCCGGTCCAGCAGGGCAGGGCGCGGATGCGGTCCTCGGTGGTCACAGGTGAATCCCTCGTTGCGCGGGGTTCAAGGCGTCGCGGGCGACGCAAAGAGGGCGGCCGGCAGGAGGGAGCAATGCGAAGTCCTCGTCGGTGCGGGATCCCGGGATCGGTATCCCGCACCGCACCGACGAGCCCCAGTGCCGGGTTCTTTGACTCCGGCATCCGCCCCCGCGGATTCAAAAAAGTCCTTTTCCCTTACGTCAGACGATTTCCCGGACGTTCGGGCAGGCGAATTTTGGTGCGGCTCTGCCATCGTTCTCCCGTGGCAGTTCCGAAGCCTGTCACAAGCCAGTGTCGCGCCATGTGATCCGGCTTGTCAACGACAACTTGTGGCTTTTTGCCCGAAATCACAAGGATTTCTTGTAAACTGTGGCCGATTTGCCTTAGAAGCGGTCAGTAGCGCAACAAATCGATTGGGTGAGACCGATGCCCTCGAAGCGGCATGGCGAGATCCTGCGTCTCCTCCATGAGGAAGGCACCGTCACCATCGCCAGCCTGGCCGACCGGCTGGGCGTCTCGCTGGAGACCGTGCGCCGCGACGTCAAGCCGCTGACCAGTGACGGTTCGATCCTGAAGATGCATGGCGCCGTCGGCCTGCCGTCGATGGCCGGCGAGGCGCCGTTCGAGCGGCGTATGCGCGAGAATGCCGATGCCAAGCGCGCCATCGCCCGCATGGTTGCCGCCACCATCCGCGACGGCGAAGCGATCATGCTCGACACCGGCACCACGACCTCTTTCCTGGCCCGCGAACTGCTCGGTCACCGGCGGTTGACGGTGGTCACCAACTCCTCCGACATCGCCCGCACGCTGGCCACCATCAACGGCAACAAGGTCTATATGGCCGGCGGCGAACTGCGCAGCGATTCGGGCGCTGCCTTCGGCGTCTCGGCTATTGCATTCGTCAGCCGCTTTTCCGTCAGCCACGCTGTGATCTCCACCGGCGCGGTCGATGCCGTCACCGGCGTGATGGACTATGATCTGGACGAGGCGGAATTCGCCCGCATGGTGCTGTCGCGCGGCCAGCGCTCGCTCGTCATCACCGACCACACCAAGTTCGGCCGCCAGGGTCTGGTCCAGGTCTGCGGCCTCGACGGTTTTTCCGAACTCGTCACCGATCGGCCGCCGCCGCACGCCATCGCCGCAGCGCTTGCCCAGGCTGGCGCACGGCTCAGCATTGCCGGCAGCGAAAGCGGGATCTGACCTGGCCAGAGCAGTAATGCGGTGAGCCTGGGGTCGGCGGCTTTTCTTCCTTGCCGTCCCGGTGTTTAGTCCGGCGATGGCTTTCACCATCCGCCAATTGCAGTTCTTCATCGCCGTCGCCGAGCAAGGCACAGTGTCTGGCGCCGCCCAAAACCTGTCCATCTCGCAATCGTCGGTCACCGAGGCGATCAAGGAGCTCGAAGGCGATCTCGGCGTCGAACTGTTCGAGCGCCATCCGCGCGGCCTCAACATCACCCACAAGGGCCACCAGTTCCTACGCCACGCGACAAAGATCCTTGCCGATGTTTCCGATGCGCGCCGCGCCTTCTCCGGCGAGCAAGCGGCGGCTGGCGGCCGGCTGCAACTCGGCGTCACCTCGCTGGTCGCCGGCTATGTCCTGTCCGACCTTCTCGCCCGCTATCGCCGCGCCTATCCGGGCGTCGAGATCTCGGCCATCGAGGACAATGGCGACTACCTCGAACATCTGCTGGTCGGCGGCAAGCTCGACATCGCCGTCATGGTCACCTCGAACCTGCGCGACCGCACCGCCCTGCAATCGGAAATTCTCGAAGTCTCGCCCTACCGGCTATGGCTGCCGCTTGGCCATCCGCTGTCCAGCGCCGACATCATCGGCATCAGCGATATCGCGTCGGAGCCGCTGATCATGCTGACCGTCGACGAGATCGAAGAGAATACCGGAAAATTGCTGGCGGCGATCGCCGCCAAGCCGCATGTCGCCTTCCGCACCCGCTCGGTCGAAGCGGTGCGCAGCCTCGTCGCCACCGGCGCCGGCGTGGCGCTGCTGCCCGACCTCGTCTACCGGCCATGGTCGCTTGAAGGCGACCGCATCGAATCGCGCGATATTTCGGGCTCGTTGCCGGTTGTCCAGGTCGGCACGGTCTGGCGGCGCGGCTCCGGCCTGCCGCAGGCCGCGCGCGACTTCATCGGGCTTGCCCAGTCGCAGCGCATGGTTCGTCAGCGGCCGGACAAGAACGGCCGCTGATCTATCGGAAAAACCGATATCGCCTTTCTGATAAATGAATTTGCGAAACCGGAAATTTCACAGCACCTTCATGATCAGGGAGCAAAGCCGCCGTTAGAGCGACGTGCGTCCAATTGGACGCACAAAGTACGCTCTAACACATTTAGTTTTCGCATCGTGCTTCCGAAATCAATCCGATTTTCGGGCCGATGCGAGAGTGCGGCCCCTCAGATGGGAGATCGACGATGAATTCATTCCTGAAGTCATGCACTGCATTGACGGTCGCGCTGGCCTTCTCCGGCCAGGCGATCGCCCAGGTTAAGGAACTCGGTAAGGGCGAAGGCCAGGTCAACATTGTCGCCTGGCCCGGCTACATCGAACGCGGCGAAACCGACAAGAACTATGATTGGGTCACGTCTTTCGAGAAGAACACAGGCTGCAAGGTCAACATCAAGACCGCCAACACCTCCGACGAGATGGTCGCGCTGATGAACGAGGGCGGTTTTGACCTCGTTACCGCCTCGGGCGACGCTTCGCTGCGCCTTGTCGCCGGCAAGCGGGTCCAGCCGATCAACACCGATCTCATCCCGAGCTGGAACACGGTCGACGACCGGCTGAAGGATGCGCCGTGGTTCACGGTCGGCGGCGTCCACTATGGCGCCCCCTACCAGTGGGGGCCGAACGTGCTGATGTACAACACCGAGGTGTTCAAGGAAGCGCCGAAGAGCTGGGACGTTGTCTTCGAGGAGATGACCTTGCCCGACGGCAAGTCGAACAAGGGCCGCGTCCAGGCCTATGACGGGCCGATCCACATCGCCGATGCGGCCAACTATCTGATGTCCCACAAGCCGGAGCTCGGCATCAAGGATCCCTACGAGCTGACCGAAGACCAGTACAAGGCCGCCCTCGATCTGCTGCGCGTCCAGCGCACGCTGGTCGGACGCTACTGGCATGACGCCGCCATCCAGGTCGACGATTTCCAGAACGAAGGCGTCGTTGCCTCCGGTTCATGGCCCTATCAGGTCAACACGCTGGTTGCTGCCAAGAAGCCGGTCGCTTCGACCATCCCCCAGGAAGGCGTCACCGGCTGGGCCGACACGACCATGCTGGCAGCCGACGCAGCCCACCCGAACTGCGCCTATATGTGGATGGAGCACTCGCTGTCGCCGAAAGTGCAGGGCGATGTCTCCGCCTGGTTCGGTTCGCTGCCGGTGGTGCCGGCTGCCTGCAAGGGCAACGAATTGCTCGGCGAGGAAGGCTGCAAGACCAACGGCTACGACAATTTCGAAAAGATCAAGTTCTGGAAGACGCCGGTGTCGAAATGCGCCACCCAGGACCAGTGCGTGCCTTACTATCGCTGGGTGTCGGACTATATCGGCGTCATCGGCGGACGGTGAGTTCGTTTCGCATTGCTCGCAAGTTGGCGCTGCCCCTTACCCTCTCCCCGTGAACAACGGGGAGAGGGGATCGCGAGCGTTGCGGCTAGCCCCTTCTCCCGTCTCTATACGGGGAGAAGGCCGGCAGGCGGATGAGGGGCAGCGCTGTCGTCTGAATTGACGAGCCTGGCAGATCAGGACAGCTCCATGACATCAGCCGTTTCCTTCCAGAAAGTCTCGCGCCATTTCGGCAGCGTGCGCGCCGTCGACATGGTCGATCTCGACATCGTGCCGGGCGAGTTCTTCGCCATGCTTGGACCTTCGGGTTCCGGCAAGACGACCTGCCTGCGGCTGATCGCCGGCTTCGAGCGGCCGACATCGGGCTCGATCTCCATTTTCGGCGAACGCGCCGAAGGCGTTCCGCCCTATCGCCGCAACGTCAACACCGTGTTCCAGGACTACGCGCTGTTTCCGCATCTGAACGTGCTCGACAACGTCGCCTACGGGCTGATGGTCAAGGGTGTCGGCAAGCTGGAGAGGCAGAAGGCCGCCGAGGAAGCATTGTCGCTGGTCCGGCTTCCCGGCTACGGCGCCCGCCGCCCGAGCCAGCTTTCCGGCGGACAGCGCCAGCGCGTCGCGCTCGCCCGCGCCCTGGTCAACCAGCCGAAGGTGCTTCTGCTCGACGAGCCGCTTGGCGCGCTCGACCTCAAGCTCCGCGAAAACATGCAGGAGGAGCTGAAGTCGCTGCAGAAGGCGCTCGGCATCACCTTCATCTTCGTCACCCACGACCAGGGCGAGGCGCTGTCGATGGCCGACCGCGTTGCCGTCTTCAACGACGGCAAGATCATGCAGATCGGCACGCCGGAGGACATCTACCAGCGGCCGAGGACGCGCTTCGTCGCCGATTTCGTCGGCTCGTCCAATGTGCTGCCGCCGGATTTCGTTCAGCGCTATTGCGGCCAGCATCGCTGGGGCAGCCTGCGCCCTGAATCAATTCGCATTGGCCAGGCAGCCAAGGGCGACGGCGTTGCCGCTCGTCTCGTCTCGACTAATTATCTCGGCGCCACGACCAGACTGGCGCTCGACGCCGACGGGTTGAGATTGCATGCCATTGTGCCGGCCGGTGCGAAATTGCCCAGCGAAGGCGAGGCTGTCGTGCTCACCTTCAACCGCGAGCATTTGCATCTGATGGACGAGCCGGGATGATGGCGGTGAGGAAAGTCTTGGCTGACAGGCCAAGTGCGGCGCTTCACGGCGCCCCCCTCTGTCCTGCCGGACATCTCCCCCACTTGGGGGGAGATCGGCAGCTTCGCCAGTGGCGCCTCTTCTGCAACGTTGGTGATTGGCGAAAGCAGTCGCGACAGCCGATCTCCCCCCTCGTGGGGGAGATGTCCGGCAGGACAGAGGGGGGCGCGAAGGATCGCGGCCTGTCGAAGACACCATGACTCTGATCGCGGCCCACACAAAACCCGCTCCCGCCGTCCTCCCCCGCAGCGGCGGCCTGCGCGGCGCCCTGTCCGACCTGTTCTGGCGCAAGCCGAAGCTGCTGCTGTTGATGCTGCTGCCGCCGGTGCTGTGGCTTGGCATCGTCTATGTCGGCTCGCTGTTCGCGCTGCTCTTGCAGAGTTTTTTCTCGATCGACGAATTCTCCGGCCTCATCAACCGGCAGTTCACGCTGAAGACCTATGGCGACCTGCTGCAGGCCGCCAATCTCGACATCATCCTGCGCACGGTGACGATGGCGGCCCTGGTCACGTTCGCCTCGGCGATCATCGCCTTTCCCATCGCCTTTTACGCGGCGCGCTATGCGCGCGGCCGCTGGAAGGCGCTGTTCTATCTCGGCATCATGCTGCCGCTGTGGTCGAGCTATCTGGTCAAGATCTACGCCTGGAAGCTCATTCTCGCCAAGGAAGGCATTCTCACCTGGCTGCTCGCCAAGCTGCATCTGCTATGGCTGCTCGATGGCTGGCTGTCGCTGCCGGTCGTCGGCGGCAACTCGCTGTCGGTGTCGTCCACCGGCACCTTCATCGTCTTCGTCTACGTCTGGCTGCCGTTCATGATCCTGCCGGTACAGGCGGCGCTTGAGCGCGTGCCGGGCAATCTGGTCGAGGCCTCGTCCGATCTCGGCGCCTCGCCCGGCCGGACCTTCCGCAACGTGCTGTTCCCGCTGGCGCTGCCGGGCATCGTCGCCGGCTCGATCTTCACCTTCTCGCTGACGCTGGGCGACTACATCATCCCGCAGATCATCGGCACCTCGCGGCTGTTCATCGGCCAGGCCGTCTATTCGCAGCAGGGCACCGCCGGCAACATTCCGCTCGCCGCCGCCTTCACCGTGGTGCCGATCGTCATCATGGGCTTCTACCTCTGGGGCGCCAAGCGCATGGGGGCCTTCGATGCGCTCTGATGGCTCACCATCCGCTCCTCTCGGCCTGAAGGTCGCCGCCGCCTGCGGCCTGCTGTTCCTGCATCTGCCGATCTTCCTGATCTTCGTCTATGCCTTCACGACCGAGGAAAAGAGCTTCGCCTGGCCGCCGCCGGGGCTGACCACACAGTGGTTCGCCGTCACCTGGAACCGCCCGGACGTGTGGGAAGCGCTGTCGCTGTCGGTCCGTGTCGCCGCTATCTCGACACTCGTCGCCCTGGTGCTCGGCACGCTCTGCGCGGCCGCCGTTTCGCGAACACGGTTCTTTGGCCGCGAAACCATCTCGCTGCTGGTCATCCTGCCGATCGCGCTGCCCGGCATCATCACCGGCATCGCGCTGCGTTCGGCCTTTTCGCTGGCCGAGGTTCCGTTCTCATTCTGGACGATCGTGCTCGGCCACGCCACCTTCTGTGTCGTCGTCGTCTACAACAACGCCGTCGCCCGCTTTCGCCGCACCTCCGGCTCGATGATCGAGGCGTCGATGGACCTCGGCGCCGACGGCTTCCAGACGTTTCGGCATGTCGTGCTGCCCAACATCGCCACCGCGCTGCTTGCCGGCGGCATGCTTGCCTTTGCGCTGTCGTTTGACGAGGTCATCGTCACCACCTTCACCGCCGGCCAGCAGCAGACGCTGCCGATCTGGATGCTGGAGGAATTGATCCGTCCGCGGCAGCGCCCGGTCACCAATGTCGTGGCCATGGTCGTCGTGCTGGTGACGCTGCTGCCCATCCTCGTCGCCTATTACCTGACCCGCGACGGCGACCAGATCGCCGGTTCGGGCAAATGACGTCAAGAATCCATAAGGGAGAGACTGCCATGGACACAAAGATGCTGATCGGCTCGAAATTCGAGAAGGGCACCGAGACCGAGGAGCCGATCCTCAATCCGAAGACCGGGGCGACTATCCTCAACCTGCCTGAAGCCAGCCAGGCGCAGATCGAGGCGGCGGTGCTGGCGGCCGAAAAAGCCTTTGTCACCTGGTCGCGCACCACGCCCGCGCAGCGCTCCGGTTATCTCCTGAAGATCGCCGATCGCATCGAGGCCGCGGCACAAGATTTCGCCGCCCTCGAGGCGCTCAATTGCGGCAAGCCGATCAATGCCGTGCTCAACGACGAAATCCCGGCGATCGTCGACTGCTACCGCTTCTTTGCCGGCGCCGTCCGCTCGATGCCCGGCCAGGTCGCCGGTGAATACATTCCCGGCCACACTTCGATGGTCCGCCGCGACGCCATCGGCGTCGTCGCCTCGATCGCGCCGTGGAACTACCCACTAATGATGATGGCCTGGAAGCTGGCGCCGGCGATTGCCGGCGGCAACACGGTCGTCTTCAAGCCGTCCGAGCAGACGCCGCTGACGGCGCTGAAGCTGGCAAAAATCCTTGCCGAGATACTGCCCGAGGGCGTCGTCAACGTCGTGCTTGGCAGAGGCGACAGCGTCGGCAACACGCTGATCAACCACCCGAAAATCAATATGATCTCGATCACCGGCGATGTCGCCACCGGCAAGAAGGTGCTGCAGGCCGCCGCCAAATCGGTCAAGCGCACGCATCTCGAACTAGGCGGCAAGGCTCCGGTCATCGTCTTCGATGACGCCGATCTCGGCGCGGTGGTCAATGGCCTGCGCGCCTTCGGCTATTACAATGCCGGCCAGGACTGCACCGCCGCCTGCCGCATCTATGCCGGCAAGAAGATCTACGACAAGCTCGTCGCCAATCTTTCCTCCGCCGTCTCGACCATCAAATACAACCGCCCCGACGACACGGAAAACGAGATCGGGCCGTTGATCTCACGCCGCCAGCGCGACCGCGTCTCGAGCTTCGTCGAGCGCGCCTCGGAGCTTAAGCACATCGAGATCACCACCGGCGGCAAGCCGGGCGAGGGCACCGGCTTCTTCTATCAGCCGACCGTCGTCGCCGGCGCGCTGCAGGAGGACGAGATCGTGCGCCGCGAAGTGTTCGGGCCGGTTGTCTCCGTCACCCGCTTTGCCGAGGTCGACGAGGCGGTGAGCTGGGCCAATGACAGCGATTATGGCCTTGCGTCCTCGGTGTGGACCAAGGATGTCTCGCGCGCCATGGCGACGGCCGCCCGGCTGCAATATGGCTGCACCTGGATCAACACCCACTTCATGCTGACCAACGAGATGCCGCATGGCGGGCTGAAGCAGTCCGGCTACGGCAAGGACATGTCGCTCTATGCGCTGGAAGATTATACCGCCGTGCGGCATGTGATGGTTGCGCACGGGTAGCGCCTTTTTCTTCTCCCCGTTGACGGGGAGAAGGTGGCCCGAAGGGCCGGATGAGGGGCAGCACCGGGCCTACTTCTGCGAAGCGGCGATGTTCGACTCACCGGCCCCAAGGCCCTTGCCGCCTGGAAGGACGCCCCCGGCATCGGCGCCTAAGCCGCTGCTTCCGGTGCGGCCGGCCGCTTGATCCTTGCCGAGGCGGCCACGACGAGCTCGTTGAAGCCTTCGCCACCATTGTCCAGCATTTCGAACAACTGCCTCCGCATCCTCGGCTCCCAGAACTTGTTGATGTGCTCGGCGACGCCGGCAATGCCTTCCTCGCGCGGCTTGGAGTGAAAAAAGGCGGCAATCTGGTTGGCCATGCGGACCAGCTTTTCGCTGGTGCTCATGATGTGGCCTTCGTCATGCGACATGCTTGGCAACTCCGGAAGCCACCCGCTCGGGGTGGGTGAAAATATCGAAATCATCGCCGCGCACCAAAGCCACCAGCGTCATGCCGGCGTCCCCGGCGGTACGGATTGCAAGTGCCGTCGGCGCCGAAACGGCAATGATGAACGCAGCGCCGATCGCCGCCGTCTTCTGCACCATCTCGACCGAAACGCGCGATGTCACGACGACGGCACCCAAGGTGCCATCGATGCCGGCTTTGGCGAGCGCCCCGGCGAGCTTGTCGAGCGCATTGTGGCGGCCGACATCCTCGCGCGCCATGACGATGCCCTTGCCTGGGATATAAAAGCCGGCGGCATGGACCGCACCGGTCTCGGCATGAAGCGGCTGCGCTTTCGACAAAAGCCTGACCGAACGGGCGATGTCGTCGGTGTCAAGTGTAAGTCTTGACGAACCAACCGCCTCGACCGAGCGCATCGCCTCCTCGATCGACTCGATGCCGCACAGCCCGCAGCCGACCGGGCCCGCCAGGCGTCGGCGCCGCGCCTCGAAGCGCGTATTGGCCTGGTCCTTCAGCCTGATCTGAATGTCGATGCCGGCGCCGTGATCCTCGACCTCGATCGCCTCGATTTCTCGGCCGTCGGCGATGATGCCTTCGGTCAGCGAGAAGCCGAGCGCGAAATCCTCGAAATCGGCCGGGCTTGCCATCATCACCGCGTGAGTGGTGCCGGCAAAGGAGAACGCCACCGGCGTCTCTTCCGGCACCATCCGGTTGGCGGCCGCACTGCCGCCGGCGCGGTGGGCGAGGCGGGAGATTTGGCTAACAGCGCAACGTTTGGGCATCACACGGCACCCCCCTCTGGCCTGCCGGCCATTTTACTTGGGAAGCGTCGAACGTTTCTTGCTTCAATTGACAGTTGCTCTCCCAGGCCATCCCCCACTCCGTCGCTGCTTCGCAGCACCACCTCTCCCCCCTCCGGAGGGAGAGGAAGGGAGCCTGGAGTTCGCGCGCTTTCCTCTCCCCCGTCGATCGGGGGAGAGGTGTCGAGCCAAGCTCGACGGAGTGGGGGTCGACCAACCGTCAAGATTGAAGCGCTTTCGGTCGAATGCCTCGGCACGATTACTCCGCTGCTTCCAAGGTCGCGATGCGACGGCTGTTGCGGGCCTGCTCGTCATAGTCGCGCTGCCATTCCGACGGCCCGTTGGACGCGCCGACCTGCACCGCCGTCACCTTGTATTCCGGGCAGTTGGTCGCCCAGTCGGAGAAGTCGGTGGTGATCACGTTGGCCTGCGTGTCGGGGTGGTGGAACGTCGTATAGACCACGCCAGGCGACACCTTGTCGGTGATCAGCGCGCGCAGCGTCGTCTCGCCGGAGCGGCTGGTCAGGCGGACCCAGTCGCCGTCGCGCAGACCGCGGTTTTCGGCGTCATGCGGGTGGATCTCGAGACGGTCCTCGCTGTGCCACATGACATTGTCGGTACGCCTGGTCTGCGCGCCGACATTGTACTGCGACAGGATGCGGCCGGTGGTCAGCAGCAGCGGGAAGCGCGGTCCCGTCCTCTCGTCGGTCGCCACATATTCGGTGCGGATGAACTTGCCCTTGCCACGCACGAAGCCGCTGATATGCATGATCGGCGTGCCTTCCGGCGCCTGCTCGTTGCACGGCCACTGCACCGAGCCCATCTTTTCCAGATAGTCGTAGGAGACCTTGGCGAAGCTTGGCGTCGTCCTGGCGATCTCATCCATGATTTCGGACGGATGCTGGTAATTCCAGGCAAGCCCCATCGCCTGTGCGAGCTTCTGCGTCACTTCCCAATCGGCCAGCCCGTTCTTCGGCGCCATCACCTTGCGCACGCGGTTGATGCGGCGTTCGGCATTGGTGAAGGTGCCGTCCTTCTCGAGGAAGGTCGAGCCGGGCAGGAAGACATGCGCGTAGTTGGCGGTCTCGTTGAGGAAGAGATCGTGGACGACGACGCATTCCATCGCCGCAAGGCCTGCGGCGACATGCTTGGTGTCGGGATCGGACTGCAAAATGTCCTCGCCCTGCACATAGAGGCCCTTGAACGAGCCGTCGACGGCGGCGTCCAGCATGTTGGGGATGCGCAGGCCGGGCTCCTCGTCGAGTTTGACCCCCCACAGGCTTTCATAGATATCGCGCACCGCGTCGCCGGAGACGTGGCGATAGCCGGGCAGCTCATGCGGGAACGAGCCCATGTCGCAGGAGCCCTGGACGTTGTTCTGGCCGCGCAGCGGGTTCACGCCGACGCCCGGCCGGCCGATATTGCCGGTCGCCATGGCGAGATTGGCGATGGCGATGACGGTGGTCGAGCCCTGGCTGTGCTCGGTCACGCCGAGGCCGTAATAGATCGCGCCATTGCCGCCGGTGGCAAACAGCCGTGCGGCGCTGCGGATCTCTTCAGGATCGACATTGGCGAGCTGGCCGACCACCTCAGGGCTGTTTTCCGGCAGCGCCACGAACGACGCCCAATCCTGGAATTCGTCCCAGTCGCAGCGTTCGCGGATGAAGGCCTCGTCGAACAGGCCTTCGGTGACGATGACATGGGCAAGCGCGGTGACCACCGCGACATTGGTGCCCGGCTGCAGCGGCAGATGATGCTGCGCCTCGATATGAGCCGAGCGCACGATGTCGGTGCGGCGCGGGTCGAGCACGATCAGCTTGGCGCCCTTGCGCAACCGCTTCTTCATGCGCGAAGCAAACACCGGATGTGCGTCGGTCGGATTGGCGCCGATGATCATCACCACATCGGTCTGCTCGATCGAGTCGAAATCCTGGGTGCCGGCCGAAGTGCCGAAAGTCTGGCCAAGGCCATAGCCGGTCGGCGAATGGCAGACGCGGGCGCAGGTATCGACATTGTTGTTGCGGAAACCCTGGCGGATCAGCTTCTGCACCAGATAGGTTTCCTCATTCGTGCAGCGCGACGAGGTGATGCCGCCGATCGAGGTGCGGCCATACTGGTACTGGATGCGGCGGAACTCGTTGGCGGTGTGGGTCAGCGCTTCCTCCCACGACACCTCGCGCCATGGATCGGTGACCTTTTCGCGGATCATCGGATTGAGGATGCGCTCCTTGTGGGTCGAGTAGCCGTAGGCAAAACGGCCCTTGACGCAGCTATGGCCACGGTTCGCCTTGCCGTCCTTGTAGGGCACCATGCGCACCAGCTCGTCGCCGCGCATTTCGGCCTTGAACGAGCAGCCGACGCCGCAATAGGCGCAGGTGGTGACGACCGAATGCTCGGGCTGGCCGATCTTGATCACCGATTTCTCGGAAAGCGTCGCCGTCGGGCAGGCCTGCACACAGGCGCCGCAGGACACGCACTCGCTGTCGATGAAAAGCTGGTGCATGCCGGGCGACACACGGCTTTCGAAGCCGCGGCCCTCGATGGTCAGCGCGAATGTGCCTTGCACCTCCTCGCAGGCGCGCACGCAGCGCGAGCAGACGATGCATTTCGATGGATCATAGGTGAAGTATGGGTTGGACTCGTCCTTCGCCATCCATTTGAAGTTTTCTGCGCCGTCATTCTTCTTGAAGACGTGGTTGTCGCCCTCATAGCCGTAGCGCACGTCGCGCAGGCCGACGACGCCGGCCTGCGTCTGCAATTCGCAGTCGCCATTGGCCGCACAGGTCAGGCAGTCGAGCGGATGGTCGGAAATGTAGAGCTCCATCACGCCGCGGCGGATGTCCTTCAGCCGACCGGTCTGGGTGTGCACGACCATGCCCGGCGCCACCGGCGTCGTGCAGGAGGAGGGCGTGCCGTTGCGGCCGTCGATCTCGACCAGGCAGAGCCGGCAGGAGCCGAAGGCGTCGACCATGTCGGTGGCGCAGAGTTTTGGAATGGCGATGCCCGCCTCCATCGAGGCGCGCATGATCGAGGTGCCTTCCGGCACGGTGACGGTGAAGCCGTCCACCGTCAGCGTCACTTGCTTCTCGGATGTCGAGGCTGGCGTGCCGTAGTCGATTTCCTGAACGAGACCCATCGCGAGGTTCCTATTCTGCTGCTTCGGCGACCGGCGCCGGCTTGAAATCATCGCGGAAGTGGTTGATTGCGCTCATCACCGGATAAGGCGTGAAGCCACCCAGCGCACAGAGCGAACCGAACTTCATCGTGTTGCAGAGGTCTGTCACCAGCTCGATCTGCTTTTCAGGTTCGATACCTCTGGCGATCTTGTCGATCGTCTCGACGCCGCGCGTCGAGCCGATGCGGCACGGCGTGCACTTGCCGCAGCTTTCGATGGCGCAGAACTCCATGGCGAAGCGCGCCTGCTTCAGCATGTCGGCGGTGTCATCGAACACGGTGATGCCGGCATGGCCGATCAGCCCGTCCTTGGCGGCGAAAGCCTCGTAGTCGAATGGCGTGTCGAACAAGGCGCGGGGAAAATAAGCTCCCAACGGACCCCCGACCTGCACCGCTTTGACCGGACGTCCGGTCGCCGTGCCGCCGCCGATGTCGTCGACGATCTCGCCCAGCGTCATGCCGAACGCTGCCTCGAACAGGCCGCCATATCTGACATTGCCGGCGATCTGGATCGGAATGGTGCCGCGCGAGCGGCCCATGCCGAAATCCTTGTAGAAGGCAGCACCCTTGTCCATGATGACAGGCACCGAGGCCAGCGAGATGACGTTGTTGATCACCGTCGGCTTGCCGAACACGCCCTGGATGGCCGGCAGTGGCGGCTTGGCGCGAACGACGCCGCGCTTGCCTTCGAGGCTGTTGAGCAGCGAGGTTTCCTCGCCGCAGACATAGGCGCCGGCGCCGACGCGGATTTCCATGTCGAAGGCGTTGGGCGAGCCCAGCACGTTGACGCCGAGCAGGCCGGCCTTGCGGGCGATCTCGACCGCCTTCTGCATCATCGCCACCGCATGCGGATATTCCGAGCGGATATAGACAAAACCCTTGGTCGCGCCGGTGGCGACACCGGCGATTGCCATGCCCTCGATCAGCACGAAGGGATCGCCCTCCATGATCATGCGGTCGGCGAAGGTGGCGCTGTCGCCCTCGTCGGCGTTGCAGACGATGTACTTTTTGTCGGCGGTCGTATCGAGCACCGTCTTCCATTTAATGCCGGTCGGGAAGCCGGCGCCGCCGCGACCCCGCAGGCCCGACTCGGTGACCTGCTTGACGATGTCGGCCGGAGCCATCGCCACGGCGTTCTGCAGGCCCTTCAGTCCGCCATGCGCCTTGTAGTGATCAAGCGACAGCGGATTGATGACGCCGCAGCGCGCGAAGGTCAGGCGCGTCTGCCTGGCCAGGAACGGGATCTTGTCGGGCGCGCCCAGCCAGCGCTTGTGGTGACCGCCGGTGAGAAAGCCGCTGTCGAACAGGCCTTTGACATCGGAAGGCTTCACGGGCCCGTAGCCGACGCGGCCCTTTTCTGCCGTTGCCACTTCGACCATCGGCTCGAGGAAATAGGCGCCGCGCGAGCCGTTGCGCACGATCCTGGCCTCGATGCCGCGATCGGCCAATTCCTTCTCAATCGCCTTGGCAACCTTTTCCGCACCGAGCGCCAGCGCGCCGGAATCGCCGGGAATATAGATACGCGGGATCATAAGCGCACCTCGGCTACGATCTCGTCGAGTTTTTCGTCATCGAGCCGGCCGATCACCTCGCCGTCCAGCATCGCCGATGGCGCGCAGGCGCAAAGGCCGAGGCAATAGACCGGCTCCAGCGTCACCGAACCGTCGCGGGCCGTCTCGTGGAAGCCGATGCCCAGCAATTGCTTGAGCTTGGCGGCAATCGCGTCCGAGCCCATCGACTGGCAGGCTTCGGCCTGGCAGAGCTTCAGCACATGCCGGCCGGCCGGGCGGCTGCGGTAATCGTGGTAGAAGGTGACGACGCCGTGCACCTCCGCCTTGGAGATGTTCAGCGCTTCGGCGATGACCGGCAGCGCGTCCTGCGGCACATGGCCGAACTCTTCCTGGATGCCGTGGAGGATCGGCAACAGCGGGCCTTCGAGGCCCTTCAATTCCTGAACGATCGCCGCCGTGCGCGACGCGATCTCGGTACTTGCAGGCTGCATGATCATGCAGCGCCCTCCCTGGTCGTAGTAATCCGCTAAGTGCCTAGGAAATCGGAGGAAACCCGCTAAATCAATAAAGCTGATCCGTTGCTCGATAGAAATCTTCTATCGCTGCCGTCCAGCCTGCAATCTCTAGCTCAGTGGCGGGCGCGGAAATCGTCTGCCAGCGCCATTGCCTCGTCCAGCAGCGCCGAGACCAGCGGGGTGTGCGGCTCGCGCAGCGTCGCCACCAGCCCGACAGTGTGGCTGGCGTCCGGCTCGACGATCGGAATGGCCCGGATCGGCTCGGAAAAGCCGAATGTTTCCGAGAGGTTGAGCGGCATGATCGACGACCATTTTCCGGTACGGATATGCGAGAACAGCACGATCATCGAATTGGATTCGAGTGTCGGCCGCACCTGCGTGCCGGCTTCGGCCAAATGCTGGTCGATGATGCGGCGGTTCTGCATGTCCGGCGTCAACAGGCAAAGCGGCAGCTGGCTGAGCTCCGCCCATGTCACTTTGTCGCGGTCGGAATAGGGGTTTCCGATCGCGGTGATCAGCTGATAGCGCTCGTCATAGAGCGGCACGCTGGTCACCCGCCCCAGCGGCTCGTTGTCGAGATAGGTGATGCCGGCGTCGATGTCGAAATTGCCGAGCAGCGACAGCACCTCGATCGAGGTGCGCGACAGCACCGAGAAGGTGACGCCGGGATGTTTTGCCCGAAAGGGTGTCGTCAGCCGCGCCACCATGGCCAGCGCCGTCGGAATGGCGGCGATGCGGATGCGCCCCGAAAGGCCGTGACGCGCCGCCCGCATCTCTTCGCGCATGGTGCGGGTATCGCCGACGATGCGGCGCGCCCACGCCAGCACCTGCTCTCCCTCCGGCGTCAGCCCCTGGAAGCGCGAGCCACGCAGAACCAGCATCACGCCGAGCTGGCCTTCCAGCTGCTTGATACCGGCCGAAAGCGTCGGCTGGGTGACGCCGCACACCTCCGCCGCCCGGCCGAAATGCTCCTCCCTGGCCAGCGCGATGAAGAATTCCAGCTTGTCGATCATGAGCGGACGCTACCCGGCCGAGTGAGGCTGCGCCAGATGCATGCTGTTTTTGCGTGGCGAATCCTCATTGCGGCCAAAGCTTCGCCGCCGTCCAGGCCTACCTGTCCACCAAGTTCAGAATGTTGCCGTCAGGATCCTTGAACCATGCGACCTTCATGCCGTAGCCGACGTGGATGTCGCCTTCCAGCTTCAGGCCCGGCATCTCGTAGTGCTCGAAGACAACGCCTTTCGATTTCAGCGCCTTGACGATGGTGTCGATCTCGTCGCCGACCATCCAGGTCACCGCCGTCGCCTTGTTGGTTCCGGCGAACTGCGAGCGATAGACATTGATGCTGGTGTCGCCGCATTTGTAGACGATCAGTTCGTCCCCCTCGTTGTGAACCTCCGTCAGCCCCAGAACGTCTTCATAGAAGGCCTTGGCCTTGGCCAGGTCCTTCACCGCGAGATTGGCCGTTGCGTTGCTGTTTGCCAGCATGATTGGTCTCCTTTGCTTGCGGGCGAGCACGTCCGAAGCCTGCAAAGATAGGGCTGCTTCGTTTTCTGGCGACCGCAGCCTGTGCGAGCGGCGTGCTTCCCTAAAGACGTTTCGTCCTCTGCTAGACCGACAAACGGACGCAAGTTTTTGCAGCCACGCCCGTGCGTGTCGTTCCGCCGCTTGGTTCTGTTCGGGAACTGCACTATCTCAGTCGCAAAAGCAGAGGAAAAGCTGATGCCCGCCGTCGAGGAAAACGTCACCAAGGAAATCGTCATCGAGCGCCTGAAGACGGTCAACGGACCGGACTTCACCGGCAACATCGTCGACCTCGGCATGGTCTCCGAGATTTTCATTGCCGATGCCAAGGTGTTCTTTTCGATCACCGTGCCGGCTGCCCGGGCCCAGGAGATGGAGCCGCTGCGTGCCGCCGCCGAGCGTGTCGTCAAGGCGATCCCGGGTGTCGCCGGAGCCGTGGTCGCGCTGACGGCGGAAAAGAAGGGTGGCGGCATGGAAGCTCCGGTGCCGCAAAGGCCTGCCCCCAGGCCCGTACCGCCGGCCGCACCCGCTGCCGCGCCACGTCCGGCTCCGCACGCTCCAGCCTCGCACAGTCAGGGCAAGCGCGGCGTGCCGGGCATCGAGGCGATCATCGCTGTCGCTTCCGGCAAGGGCGGCGTCGGCAAGTCGACCACTGCCGTCAACATCGCGCTTGGCCTCGCCGCCAACGGTCTGAGGGTCGGCGTGCTCGACGCCGACATCTACGGCCCGTCGATGCCGCGGCTGCTCAACATCCATGGCCGGCCGCAGACCGTCGACGGCAAGGTCCTGAGGCCGATGGAGAACTACGGCCTGAAGGTGATGTCGATGGGCTTTCTCGTCGATGAGGAGACGCCAATGATCTGGCGCGGGCCGATGGTGATGTCGGCATTGACGCAAATGTTGCGCGAGGTCGAATGGGGTCCGCTCGACGTGCTCGTCGTCGACATGCCGCCCGGCACCGGCGACGCGCAGCTGACCATGGCCCAGCAGGTGCCGCTGGCCGGCGCCGTCATCGTCTCGACGCCGCAGGATCTGGCCCTGATCGATGCGCGAAAAGGCCTCAACATGTTCAGGAAGGTCGACGTGCCGGTGTTGGGCATCGTCGAGAATATGAGCTATTTCCTCGCCCCCGACACCGGCAAGCGCTACGACATCTTCGGCCATGGCGGCGCGCGCCGCGAGGCCGAGCGTCTTGGCGTCTCCTTCCTCGGCGAAGTGCCGCTCGAAATGGGCATCCGCGAAAGCTCGGATGCCGGCACACCGGTGGTGGTCTCGAAGCCCGATAGCGCCGAGGCCAAGATCTACCGCGACATCGCCGCGAACGTCTGGGGCAGGGTCAAAGAAGAACGCGGCGCGGCCGAAGCCGCCGTGCCGAACATCGTGTTTGAGTGATCCTCCCCCTTGAGGGTGGCCCGCAGGGCCGGGTGGGGTCGGTGGCGACGCACTCCCCCTTTTTTGGTCAACGCCAGTTGTAGGTCGAGGCGGTTGAGGCGACCCCTCCCGCCGCGCTTCGCGCGGCACCCTCTCCTCAAGGGGGAGGGGAGCCGCCAACTTTCTCGCCAAAACTCGAAAAAAACTGTCCGGCCAGTTTCTTCGATGTCGATTCGATCAGACGGCTGCCGAGCTGGGCGATCTTGCCGCCGACATCGGCCTTGGCCGCATATCTGAGGATCGTCGCCTCCGGGCCATCGGCGGTCAGCGTCACATCGGCGCCGCCTTTGGCGAAGCCGGCGATGCCGCCCTTGCCCTCGCCCTGGATGGTATAGGAATGCGGCGGGTTGAGATTCCTGAGCGTCACCTCGCCGTTGAACGTCGCCTTGATCGGGCCGATCTTGACCACCACGGTCGCCGCCATCTCGGTGTCCGACTTCTTTTCGAGGCTCTGGCAGCCCGGAATGGTCTGCCTCAGAACGTCCGGGTCGTTCAGCGCCTCCCACACCTTTTGCAGGGGTGCGGCGATGCGTTCCTCGCCTTCGATAACCAAAGCCATCAAAATCTCCCGGATACGAATTGACAAGCCCCGATCCGATCTAGCGTGGGGGTAAACGCATGTCTATCGCACCAAAGTCCGGAATCGGATGGCGCGTGCCTCTTGCCTGCTCTCGCGCGTTGTCATATCGATTTGTCATACAAATACGGAGACCATGATGGCCGGCGCCCCCACGCAGAAAAAGAAATTTCGCTCGCAGGAGTGGTTCGACAATCCCGACAATCCGGGGATGACGGCGCTTTACCTCGAGCGCTACCTGAATTACGGGCTGACGCGTGCCGAACTGATGTCGGGCAAGCCGCTGATCGGCATCGCCCAGACCGGCTCGGATCTGTCGCCCTGCAACCGCCATCATCTCGAACTGGCCAAGCGCGTGCGTGAGGGCATCGTCTCGATGGGCGGCATCCCTTTCGAGTTCCCGTGCCACCCGATCCAGGAGACGGGCAAACGCCCGACCGCCGCACTCGACCGCAACCTCGCCTATCTCGGCCTGGTCGAGGTGCTCTACGGCTATCCGCTCGACGGCATCGTGCTCACCATCGGCTGCGACAAGACGACGCCGGCCCTGCTGATGGCCGCCGCCACCGTCAACATTCCGGCTATCGCGCTGTCGGTCGGCCCGATGCTCAACGGCTGGCACAAGGGCAAGCGCACCGGCTCCGGCACCATCGTCTGGGAATCGCGCCAGCGTCTGTCGGCCGGCGAGATCGGCTATGACGAGTTCATGGACATCGTCGCCTCCTCGGCGCCGTCCACCGGCTATTGCAATACAATGGGCACCGCCACCACCATGAACTCGCTGGCCGAGGCGCTCGGCATGCAGCTGCCGGGCTCGGCAGCCATTCCGGCGCCGTATCGCGAGCGCGGCCAGATCGCCTATGAGACGGGAAAGCGCATCGTCGACATGGTGCATGAGGATCTAAAACCCTCCGACGTCATGACCCGCCAGGCCTTCGAGAACGCCATCGTCGTCAACTCGGCCATCGGCGGCTCGACCAACGCGCCGATCCACCTCAACGCCATCGCCCGCCATCTCGGCGTGCCGCTCGACAATGACGACTGGCAGACGGTCGGCCTGAAAGTGCCGCTCATCGTCAACCTGCAACCGTCGGGCGAGTATCTCGGCGAGGATTATCACCATGCCGGCGGTGTGCCGGCGGTGGTGGCCGAACTGATGAAGGCCGGGCTGTTGCCTCATCCCGACGCCATGACGGTCAACGGCAAGACGATCGGCGCCAATTGCAGCGCGGCCGTCAACGAGAATCTCGATGTTATCCGTACCGTCGCCGAGCCGCTGAAGGCCAATGCCGGCTTCATCAATCTCAGGGGTAATCTGTTCGATTCAGCGATCATGAAGACCAGCGGCATCTCACCCGAATTCCGCGAGCGCTATCTGTCGAACCCGAACGACCCCGAGGCCTTCGAGGGCAACGCCATGGTCTTCGACGGGCCCGAAGACTACCACGCTCGCATCGACGATCCAGCGCAGGGCATCGACGAGCACACCATCCTGTTCATGCGCGGCGCCGGCCCGATCGGTTATCCCGGCGGCGCCGAAGTCGTCAACATGCAGCCGCCGGCCCATCTCATCAAGAAGGGGATCCATGCGCTGGCCTGCATCGGCGACGGCCGCCAGTCGGGCACGTCGGGCTCGCCGTCGATCCTCAACGCCTCGCCCGAAGCCGCCATAGGCGGCGGGCTGGCGCTGTTGAAGACCGGCGACCGCGTCCGCATCGACCTGCGCAAGGGCACTGCCGACATTCTCGTCACCGATGACGAGATTACGCGCCGGCGCGCCGAGCTGCAGAACGATGGCGGCTATCGCTACCCCGAGCACCAGACGCCATGGCAGGAGATCCAGCGCGGCATGGTCGACCAGTTCTCCGAAGGCATGGTGCTGAAGCCGGCGGTGAAATACCAGGACGTGGCGCACACCGCAGGCGTGCCGCGGGACAATCACTGAACGTTCTTTTTTTGCCTTCTCCCCTTGTGGGAGAAGGTGTCGCCGAAGGCGACGGATGAGGGGTGCTCCAGCTTGGCACCGACGCACTCCGTCCAGCACCCCTCATCCGGCTCGTCGCTGCGCGCCGATCCACCTTCTCCCACAGGAGAAGGAAGAGCGCCAAGCCGCACCCAAGCGCCTATAAATAGCCAACAATTTCAGGCGCCTGGTCCTGCCTGTCGCGCTTGCCGTCCTCGTAGACGATTGGGGCTGCGGCGAGTTCCTCTTCGGTGACGTCGTCGAGGCAGGCGACGTTCACCGCCCAGAAATTCCCGCCCATGAAATCGAGATAGCCGCGCGAGAGAAAATTCGCGCCGCAGTTCGGGCACATATAGTGGTTGATGTCGCCTTCCGGCCAGTTCGACGGCGTCGCCTTGTACTCCCGCATCCGGTCGCGGCCGTCCGTCACCCGCACGGCCTTATAGGCGGCGAAGGATTTCCGGTAGCCGAGTTTCCAGCAGAAGCTGCAATTGCATTTGCGGATGCCCTCAGTGAGGTCGATTTCGGCTTCGAAACGCACTGCACCGCAATGGCAGCTGCCGTGATAGGTCTTTTTCATGGGTTTCCTCCCAAACATGTCCTGGCTCCGCCGCCCGCCGGAGCCAGAGCATCCTTTGCTCCAGGCATGGCGCTTGACAAGCGGGCGCGACAAATCCACGATCTTGGCAAGGGGTGCATCGCGACGACCCCGTGAGGCGTCAGCCCAACGTTCGCGTCCAAGCTTCTCTCTCAAGGAGGTGGACGCCATGCCGTCGACAACCGCTATCACCGTATCGCAACTGTCCCGTCTGATTGGTCTGCCGGGCGCGCCCGCGATCATCGATGTTCGCATCGAAGAGGATTACAGCGCCGATCCGCGCCTGCTGCCGGCCTCAAACCGGCGTGATTTCAAAACCGTCTCGACCTGGGCATCCGAATTCGCCGGCAGCCGAGTGACGGTCGTCTGCCAAAAAGGGCAAAAGCTCTCGCAAGGCGTGGCCGCATGGCTGCGGCATGAAGGCATTGCCGCCGAATCCCTCGAAGGTGGGTTCGAGGCCTGGCGCGATGCCAAGGGGCCTTTGATCGATGCCGGCAAGATACCGCCCCGCGATGAAAAAGGCCGCACCGTGTGGGTGACGCGGAGCCGCCCGAAGGTCGATCGCATCGCCTGCCCCTGGCTGATCAGGCGTTTTGTCGATCCGAGCGCGGTCTTCCTATTTGTCGAGGCGGCCGAAGTGTCGGCCGTTGCGGACCGCTTTCAGGCCGTGCCTTTCGACATCGACAATGTGTTCTGGACTCACCGGGGCGAACGCTGCACCTTCGACACGATGATCGAAGAGTTCGGGCTCGAATCCGAGGCGCTCGACCGCCTGGCCATGATCGTGCGCGCCGCCGATACCGCACGCCTCGATTTGGTTCCCCAGGCAGCCGGATTCCTGGCCGCCTCGCTTGGCCTGTCGCGGATGTTTCGCGACGATCTGGAACAGCTGGAGGCAGGCATGCTGCTCTACGACGCGTTTTTCCGATGGTGCCGCGATGCCACCGAGGAGACGCACAATTGGCCAAGCGCGAGCAAGCCATCATGAGCGCCCCGGCTTCTGACAAAACGGGGGCTTCTGACAAAACGGGGGCTTTGGGAAAAACGGCCGAGATCGTCGAAGCGCCGGCTGCGCCAAGCTTCCGTGAAGGCGTAAAACTCTGGGCGAAAATCGGCCTGCTCAGCTTCGGCGGGCCGGCCGGCCAGATCGCGCTCATGCACAGGGAATTGGTCGAGGAACGGCGTTGGATCGGCGAGCAACGTTTCCTGCATGCGTTGAACTACTGCATGCTGCTGCCCGGCCCTGAAGCCCAGCAACTCGCCATCTATATCGGCTGGCTGCTGCACCGGACGATCGGCGGCCTGGTCGCCGGCATCCTGTTCGTCGCGCCGGGCGCGCTTGTGATGCTCACCTTGAGCATCCTCTATGCGCTGTATGGCGACGCTCCGCTCGTCGAGGCACTGTTTTTCGGGGTAAAGGCGGCCGTGCTCGCCATCGTGATCGAGGCGATGATCCGGATCGGACGTCGTGCCCTGAAGAACCGGGTCATGGTTTCGATCGCGCTCGCCGCCTTCATCGCCATCTATGCATTGAACATGCCGTTTCCGCTCATCGTCCTGCTTGCCGGCCTGGCGGGCTGGATTGGCAATCGTGTTGCGCCGGCGCTTTTTTCCGGCGCGGCGCACGGCAAGGACGCGGTTCCCGACATCAAGGGCGCGGTCGACCTGATGTTCGAGCGCGGCGAGCTTGCCCACGTCAGGCCGACGCGATGGCATGCGCCGCGCACCGTCGCGATCTGGCTGCCGATCTGGCTGGGGCCGATGCTGCTGATCTGGGCGTTCACCGGGTCCGCCAATGTGTGGACGCAGATCGGCGGCTTCTTCAGCGTCATGGCGGTCGTCACCTTCGGCGGCGCCTACGCAGTCCTTGCCTATGTCGCGCAGGCAGCGGTCGAGTCGTTCGGCTGGCTCGCCCCCGGTGAGATGGTCGATGGCCTCGGGCTTGCCGAAACCACGCCCGGCCCGCTCATTCTGGTCCTGCAGTTCGTCGGCTTTCTGGCCGCGTTCCGCCAATCCGGATCGTTGAGCCCGTTGCTTGCCGGATCGCTTGGGGCGATGCTCACCTTGTGGGCTACGTTCACGCCTTGCTTCTTCTGGATATTCCTCGGCGCCCCCTATATCGAATCCCTGCGCGGCAACAAGGCGCTGTCGGCGGCGCTGGGCGCGATCACCGCCGCCGTCGTCGGCGTCATCATGAACCTCGCTTTGTGGTTCGGCTTGCACGTCATTTTCGGCGAGGTGCGCAAAGTCGGGCTTGGCATGGACGTGCCGGTGTTCTCGTCCATCGACTGGGGTGCGGCGCTGCTGTCGTGTGCTGCAATGATCGCCATCCTGAAGCTGAAGATCGGCATGCTGCCGACGCTGGCGGGATCGGCCCTCGCCGGTGTTTTGTTGCTGGCAGCGAGCGGTTAGCGGCTGCCTGCGGCGGGCTTCGCTGCGGTTTCGGGCATTCGGATAGAAACATCATGGCGAGACGACGCTCTTCCCTTGGCTTCCTTGGAATGTTCGGCCGTTCAGGCGACCTCCGGCAACTCGACGCCGCGTTGCGCGGCGTCGACCTTCATCCCGCCCTTGTGCCGGAAGGAGCAAAGCTCACCATCGTCAATCTGATGAAGGACCACTGGCCCGACGAGCAGCCGCCACAGGCCTATCCGCCGGTGGCGCAGCTGCTTGGCTATTGTATTGCCGGGCCGGAAGCATTCGAGCAATCCAACGGCCTTCGACATAGGCTGGATGCGGAGCGCCGGCTCGAGGCGGCACTTGAGGCCGGCGACAGCTTCGATGCGCAAATCATACTGATGACGCTGCATGCCAGGCTGATCAGTGGCGAGGTCGTCGAGCGCTACGGGTTGGGCACCGACTAGTTCCTCTGCACAGAGGATTTTGACAGAGCGACGATCGGCAGCGAACGTCGAAAATTCCGGTCAGTGGCGAATGGCAAACCTCTGGGATTGGCCGAGACACCCCTCCACTTCGTCATCCTAGGGCGAAGCAAGGAGCGAAGCGACGCGGCGCAGACCCTAGGATCCATGCCGTTACGCCAGCCGAAGAATGCAGCGGCCCAGAACTGAACGCTACCACCCGGTTCCGCGAAAAAGCTCGAACCATTCTGGATTGGCCTTCTCGATCAGTTCGATCTTCCATTGGCGCGGCCAGCGCTTCAGCGACTTCTCGCGCTGGATGGCGTCACGGATATCGAAATGTTCTTCGTACCAAACCAGGCGCTGCTCGCCGTAGCGGCTGGTAAAGCGCGAGCCCTGGCCGGATCTGTGCTCCGGCAAGCGGCGGCCGAGGTCGTTGGTGACGCCGATGTAGATCGTGCCGCGCTTCTGGCTCGCGGTCATGTAGGCATAGCCGGTCATGGGAGAAGGGTAGCTGGCGCCGTTGCGGATACAAGCGTAATTCTGGGCCGCTGCATTCTTCGGCTGATGTCACGGAATGGATCCTAGGTTCTGCGCCGCGTCGCTTCGCTCCTTGCTTCGACCTAGGATGCCGAAGGCACGGGGGGCTTACGGCTAATCGCAGACGTCAGAGATGGCGGCTGTAGCCGCCGATCCAACGCCGCAGGCCACCACACCTTCGCCATCTTAGGGCGGAGCAGGAGCGAAGCGACGTCGCGGAGACCCTAGGATGACGAAGCGAGGGATGCATTCGCTAGTCTCAAAGCTTGCGATTCGCCACTGACTCCACGTTCGCTGCCGATCGCCGATCTGTCAAAATCACTGTGCAGAGGAACCAGACCATGATCCTGAAAAGTGGAACCCGGTTTTCGGAAAAGATCATGGTAAAACTGAGGCCCCATCCCGATTTTGTCGGGATGGACTAGGCTCTGACCGTTTTCAGTTTTGACGGGAACCGTCTTCAGCCGCCCATGCCGCTGCGCGGCAGCTGGATAAGATTGCCGAAGCGGGCACGCAACTTGTCGTCGACCGGCTTCGGCACGTGGCGCGGGAAGCGCTCGGCGAGGATGCGGTTCTTCTCGATGATCGCCCGCTGCAGGATGTCGGGCCTGCCTTTCTCGTTCCACTCCTTCGGCGAAAAGCGGTCGCCGACCGCCGGATAGAAATATTCCGTCTGCATCAGCCGCAGCGTCTGCTCATTGCCGAGATAGTGGCCCGGCCCCTTCAGGCAGACGTCGGCGATGGTGTCTATCGACAGCGACTCCTCGGTCACCTCGATGCCGCGCACGCAGCGCAGGCAATGGCCGAGCATGTCGTTGTCGATGATCAGGCTTTCCAGGCAGAAGCCGAGCAGCGAGGCGTGCATGCCGGCCGATTCATAGACAAGGTTGAGGCCGGCAAGGCCGGCCATCACATCGGTGATGCCCTTTTCGTAACCGGACTGAATGTCGGGCAGTTTCGAATCCGTCATGCCGGCGGCCGAACCGCCGGGCAGGTCGTAGAATTGCGCCATCTGGGCGCAGGCAGCGGTCAGCACCGCTTGCTCGGCCGAGCCGCCGGACATCGCGCCGGTCCTGAGGTCGGAGACGAACGGCCAGGTGCCGAAGATCGCTGGATGCCCAGGTTTGATGGCGTTGACATAGACGAGGCCGGCGAGCACTTCGGCCACCGCCTGCACCACCGCACCGGCGATCGCCGCCGGCGCCGTGGCGCCCGCCTGGCCGGCCGACAGCAGCAGGATCGGAATGCCGCCTTCGACGCAGGCTTCGAGCACGCCGCAGGCATCCTCGGCAAACTTCATCGGCGGCACGACAAAACAGTTCGAATTGGAGACGAAAGGCCGGGCGCGAAAATTCTCTTCGCCGCCGGCAATCGCATAGAGCATGTCGAGCGCCGGCTTGACGTTCTCGCGCACCGTGAAGGATGTGCCGACATGCTTCGACGTGCCCATCACGCAGGCGTAAAGCGTGTTGAAATCCATGTCGAGCGGATCGGGGATGTCGCGCGGCACCATCGGCCGCTGGAAGAAATGGATGTTGTCGAGCCCTTCGACGATGCGCGCCGCGTCATAGATGTCCTGCAGCAGCGACTCGCGATAACAGCGCTTCTCGACGTCGACCAGATGCACCGCGGCGCCCGCCGTGCCGTAATGCACGCGCTTGCCCTGGATCAGCATGTCGTGCTTGGGATCCTGGCCATGCAGGGTGAAATGGCGTGCCGCTCGTCTGATGGTGTCGAGGACGAGCGCGCGCGGAAAACGGATGCGGCCGTCCTCGCTGAGCGTGGCGCCGGCCTTTGTCAGCGCCTCGATGCAGGATGGGATGGCATTGGCGAAGCCGACCGTTTCAAGCAGCGTCAGCACCGCTTCGTGAATGCGCTCGCGGTCGTTTTCACTGAGTGGCCCGTAGCTTCCGCCTTCGAGGCCGGCGCGTACCGGCTTGATATCGTCGGCAAGGGGTGCTGCCCGCATGGCGCGACGCGCTTCGCGCCCGCCGGAACGCCGCGAACGCTGGTCCGAGGGCGTGTCCGGCTTCTCAACAGCCACTGACATGGGAGGCACTCCACCTTTAGCTGCGAAGCGGGCGGCGGTGGTTGGTCCACCAGGTGGTTGGTCCACCATCGGCCGCTTCGTCCCCTTATGCCGCGAACTATGCCGCCGGCATTGGCACAGCCTATGAGCCAGACGTTCCCGTCGCATATGCCAGGGGGCTAAACAACGGTGGTCGGTCACGGCCCCGACGAGGCATCAGGCGGGGGGCGGGCGGCGCCCCCCCCCCCCCCCCCCGCGGCGGGGGGGGGGGGGGGGGTTTTGGGGGGCCAAAACGGGGAAGACCACCCCCCAGGAGGCTGGCCGGGATTTGGTGGGGGGGGGGAGAA
>NZ_JBVVQO010000002.1:118130-224138 GCF_055811215.1 Mesorhizobium sp. WSM4819 | reverse complement strand
CCCGCGGTATTTGCAACCCCATTTCCCCCCCCGTTCCCCGCCTATTTTCCGGGGGGCAAAAACACGGGTGGGGGGCCCCGCCCCCCCCGCGCAATCGGGGGGGGGCGGGCCGGCCCCCGGCCGCCGTCGCCAGTTCGCGGATGCCGGGCTCGATGTGCTGCAGCGCAATCGAGGAGATGCCCAGCCGCATGAAGCGTGACGGCTTTTCGGTGCGGTCGAAGAAGCGGTCGCCGGGCTCGATGATGACGCTGCGCGAGGCGGCGGCCTCGGCCAGCCCGCGCGAATCGGTGCCGCGCGGCCCTTCGAGCCAGAGCGACGCGCCACCGGCGGAATCTGTCGAGCGCCACTCCGGCAGGAAGGCGGAGATCGCGTGGATCAGGCGCTTGCGCCGTTCATCGAAGGCACTCGACAGCCGCCGCACCAGCGCCTCGTGATGGCCAAGCGACAGGAACAGCGCGACCGCGCGCTGGTTGTTGGCCGGCGGATGACGCAGCATGAAGCGACGCAGCGCGCGAAGCTCGGAGATCAGCCCGGCCGAGGCGACGATGTAGCCGAGCCGCAGACCCGGAGCCAGCGTCTTCGACATCGAGCCGACATAGATGACGCGGCCGGAACGGTCGAGGCTCTTCAGCGCCTGCTGCGGCGCCTCGTCCAGAAGCTGGCTGTCATAGCCGTCCTCGATGATGATCTGGTTGTGGCGATTGGCCCGCGCCAGCAAATCCTGCCGGCGCTCCGCCGACAGCGGCACCATGGTCGGGCAATGGTGGCTGGGCGTCACGAAGACGAAGCCGGAATCGCTGGGAATAGAAGCGGTTACAATGCCGGAATGGTCGACCGGGACCGGTGCGACGTCCGCGCCCGCCAGCCGGAAGATCGAGCGTGCGTCGGGATAGCCGGGGTCTTCCATGGCCACCTTGGAGCCCTTGGTCATCAGCAATGTCGCCAGCATGTAGAGCGCGTTCTGCGCGCCGAGCGTGACGATGATCTCATCGGGATTGGCGAAGATGCCGCGCCGCGGCAACAGCCGCGCCTGGATCTGCTCGATCAAAAGCGGATCGTCGCGGTCAACCATGTCGGACGCCCAATTGCGGATCTCGAGCACGGCCAGCGCCATGCGGTTGCACTCGCGCCACTCGGCGGTCGGGAACAGTGCCGGATCGAACTGGCCATAGACGAAGGGGTAGGACGACTTGATCCAGTTGTCGTGCTTGGCCGGCGGCGGCATGTCGCTGGCCGCGATCTGCCGGCGCGCCTTCCAGTCGATCTCGTTGGCCTGGTCTGGCGCCTTCTGGTGCGGTTTGGCAGGCGTCGCCAGCACGTCCGGATTGACGAAATGGCCGCGCCGTTCGCGCGCCACCAGAAAACCCTGGTCGACGAGCTGCTGGAAGGCCAGCACCACGGTGCCGCGCGCCACGCCGAGTTTCTCGGCCAGGATCCGGCAGGACGGAAGCGGCATCGAAGCGGCGATTTGCCGGTCGAGGATGGCGGCGACGATCGCTTGGCGGATCTGCGCCTGCAGGGTCTGGCCGGATTCCGCCGAAATCCGGAACAGGCCGGACCATATGGCCGTGTCGTTTCGCTGTGGCATGGGGATGTTCCTCGATGGCCAGCATTTTTCATCTGGCTGGACCAGTCGAATGTACCGGTGGCACAAGCTGTTGCGCCAATCAATTTTTCTGATCGCTGGGATTTACGCCAGTGATCCTTCCCAAGGGTGACCAAAGCGTCGTCCCGCTGGTGACGCAAAGCGTCATGCCGCTGCCTGACGCAAGGCGTCATCCCCACCGTGACGCCTTGCGTCATCCCCTGCCTGACGCAACGCGTCATCGCGGCGCATTGAAACCAGTGGATTTCGGCTAGATAGTTCGCCGCGACGACACGCGCCGGAAACACCCGGTCTGTTATGTTGGCATTTCAAGGCTCGGAGTGAGGCAGTGGATCAATCGTCCTTTCAGAAACAACTCGACGCCCTGCGCGATCACCGTGCGGCCAAATCGGGCAGCATGCGCGAGGCCTTCGCCGCCGATCCGCAGCGCTTCGAAAAATTCTCCGCCACCGACGGCGACCTGCTGCTCGACTGGTCGAAATGCGCGGTCGATGCGCAGACGATGGTTCTGCTCGAGCAGCTGGCGGCCGCCGCGGATCTCGAAGGCCGGCGCGCGGCGATGTTCTCGGGCAAGAAGATCAACGTCACCGAAGGCCGCGCCGTGCTGCACACCGCGCTGCGCAACCTGAACGGCAAGGGCATCGTGCTCGACGGCCAGGACGTGAAGGCGCAGGTTATCGCCGTGCTCGATGCGATGGGCGGCTTCGCCGATGCCGTGCGCTCCGGCAAGGCGGCCGGCGCCACCGGCAAGAAAATCACCGACATCGTCAACATCGGCATCGGCGGGTCCGACCTTGGCCCGGCCATGGCGACGCTGGCGCTGGCGCCCTATCACGACGGGCCGCGCACGCATTACGTGTCGAACATCGATGGCGCCCATATCCACGACACGCTGAAGGGCCTCTCCGCCGAAACCACGCTGTTCATCGTTGCTTCCAAGACCTTCACCACGATCGAGACGATGACCAATGCCGAGACGGCGCGCGAATGGGTGCAGAAGGCGCTCGGCAAGGAAGCGGTCGGCAAGCATTTCGCCGCCGTCTCGACGGCGCTCGACCTGGTGGCCAAGTTCGGCATTGCGTCCGACCGCGTCTTCGGCTTCTGGGACTGGGTCGGCGGACGCTATTCGGTGTGGGGCGCGATCGGCCTGCCGGTGATGATCGCCGTCGGCCCGAAGAATTTTCGCGCTTTTCTCGATGGCGCGCATGCGATGGACGAACATTTCCAGACGGCGCCGCTGGCCAGCAACCTGCCGGCGCTGATGGGGCTGATCGGCTGGTGGCATCGGGTGATCTGCCAATACCTCGCCCGCGCCGTCATTCCCTACGACCAGCGCCTGTCCAGGCTGCCGGCCTATCTGCAGCAGCTCGATATGGAATCGAACGGCAAGAGCGTCACCCTCGACGGCGGCGCTGTCACCACGCCGACCGGCCCGCTGGTCTGGGGCGAGCCGGGCACCAACGGCCAGCACGCCTTCTTCCAGCTGCTGCACCAGGGCACCGATTTCATTCCGGTCGAATTCCTCGCCGCAGCCATCGGCCATGAGCCGGATCTCAAGCATCACCACGACCTGTTGCTCGCCAACTGCCTGGCGCAGTCGGAGGCGTTCATGAAGGGTCGCACGCTGGAGGAAGCGCGTGCGCAGATGCTGGCAAAGGGCATTGCGCCCACCGAGGTCGACAGGATCGCCCCGCATCGCGTCTTCTCCGGCAACCGGCCCTCGGTGACGATCCTCTACAGACAACTCGATCCGCATACGTTCGGACGGCTGATCGCGCTCTATGAGCACCGCGTCTTCGTCGAGGGCACGCTCTTCAACATCAATTCCTTCGACCAATGGGGCGTCGAGCTGGGCAAGGAACTGGCGACCGGGCTACTGCCTGTCGTGGAAGGCAAGGAGAATGCCGCAAAGCGGGACGCTTCGACTGCCGGACTGGTGGGACACATCCATCGATTGCGCGGATCGGAGTAAGCGGCTTGGCCGAGATCAAAGGAATATTGTTCGACAAGGACGGCACCCTTGTCGACTTCAACGCGACGTGGCTCGGCGTTGCCGATTTCATGGCGATGGATGCGGCGGAGGGCGACCGCTGGAGGGCCGACAGGCTGCTTGCCGCGGCGGGCTACGATTTCGCCACCAAACGCTTCAAGCCCGATTCCATCTTTGCCTCCGGCACCAACATGGATGTCGTCGAGCTTTGGTTTCCGCGACTGTCGGATGAAGACCAGATGCTTGCCGTCGCCCGCTTCAACGAGATCACGTCGGTGCAGGGCTCATCGATGGCGGTGGCGCTGCCGGGCATCGTCGAGACGCTTGGCGTTCTTCACAGGAAATCCTACCGGCTCGGCGTCGCCACCAACGATTCGACCACTGGCGCGGAGAAGACATTGCTGACGCTGGGCGTCGCGCAGCTGTTCGACGCCGCCTATGGTTACGACGCGGTGGCCAATCCGAAACCGGCGCCCGACACGATCCTCGCCTTCTCGGACCTGACCGGCCTGAGGCCTGCCGCGATCGCCGTGGTCGGCGACAATCGCCACGATCTGGAGATGGCGCGGGCCGGCGGCTGCGGTCTGGCGATCGGCGTGCTTTCCGGCACCGGCACGCGGGAATCGCTGTCGCAGATCGCCGACGTCATTCTGGATTCGGTTGCCGATCTGCCCGACTTTCTTTCGGCAAAGGTCAAGGAGACGATCTGAACTCGCCTCTGAGTTGCTCCGGCTCGAACGAGAAGACGCCGCTAGGCTTCGTCGCCGTGCCTTGGCCGACATCCGGCACCTGGTATTTGGCCAGAAGGTGAAGCCGCGAGCGGGGCAAGTAGGCGCGGCCCGGGTCGCCGATCAGCACTTTGATGCCGGCGGCCAGGCAGCGGTCGAGGAAGGGGATGACCCGGTCGGCGAGATCTTGCCGGTAAAACAAGTCGCCGGCTGCCACGACGTCCACTGGCGGCGGCGGACCAGCGGTGATGTCCTCGCCGACGACCGTGATTGCGACGCCGTTCGCCGCCGCATTGAGACCGAGCGCGGCGACGCCGTTGCGGTCGATCTCGGATGCAATCACTTCACTGGCGCCGGCCCTTGCCGCGGCGATACCGACGAGGCCAGACCCGGCGCCGAGATCGAGCACGCGAAGCCCAGCCACGGTCTCCGGTCGATCGAGGATGTAGCGGGCAAGCACCGCGCCGCCGGCCCAGGCATAGGCCCAGTAAGGAGGCTGCGGATCGGGGCCATCCTCGTCGGCTTCGTTTGCTTCTTCTTCCGGCTCGGCTGCTCGTCCTTGTGGACGCGTCAGCCGCCACAGTCCGCTCGCTGGATGGGCTGCATAAAGCCGGATTTCGGGAAGCGCGGCAACAGGGGCGATACGCATGTTCGCCTTGATGAACGTTAGCGGATCGGGGCGGGAAAGCGTATCCGCCGCGTCGTCGACAGTAAGGCTATCGGCCAAAATTGTCCCTATTCCCGCCCAAATTCTTCCTATTCCCGCAACGCCCGCCGCAGGATCTTGCCGACCGGCGTCTTCGGCAGTTCGGTCCGAAACTCGATGTATTTTGGCCGCTTGTAACCGGTCAGGTTCTCGCGGCAATACACAGTCAGCACCTCTGCGGTCAGCAACGGGTCCTTCTTGACGACGAACAGCTTCGGCACCTCGCCTGAATGCTCGTCCGGCACGCCGATCGCGGCAACTTCGAGCACGCCCGGATGCAGCGCCACCACTTCCTCGAGTTCGTTCGGATAGACGTTGAAGCCGGACACAAGGATCATGTCTTTCTTGCGGTCGACGATCTTGGTGTAGCCGCGCTGGTCCATGAAGCCCATGTCGCCCGACTTGAAGAAACCGTCCTTGGTCATCACCTTGGCGGTCTCGTCCGGCCGGTTCCAGTAACCGGCCATCACCTGCGGTCCGCGGATGCAGATCTCGCCGACTTCGCCGGGCGGCAAATCATTGCCGTCTTCGTCGCGGATGGCGATCTCGGTCGAGGGCAGCGGCAGGCCGATCGTGCCGGTGAAGTTGCCGTCGCTGAATGTGTTGGCGGTGGCCACCGGCGAGGTTTCCGAAAGCCCGTAGCCCTCGGTGACCGGGCAGCCGGTCAACGCCTTCCAGCGTTCGGCGACACCCTTCTGCACCGCCATGCCGCCACCCAGCGTCAGGATCAGCGGCTTGAAGTCGAGCTTGCGGAAATCCTCATTGTTGAGCAGCGCGTTGAACAGCGTGTTGAGGCCTGGAAAGATGTGGATCGGGTATTTGCCGAGTTGCTTGACGAAGCCGGGAATGTCGCGCGGATTGGGAATGAGTATGTTCTGGCCGCCCAATTGCATGCCCATCAGTGCGTTCACCGTCAGCGCGAAGATATGATAGAGCGGCAGCGCGCAGATGAAGTTGAGATGCGCCGGTTTTGGCTTGACCGTGAAGGCGTCCTCGATCCACAGCGCGTTCTGCGCCACGTTGGCCAGCACGTTGCTGTGCAGCAGCACCGCGCCCTTCGAGATGCCGGTGGTGCCGCCGGTATATTGCAGGAAGGCGACGTCGTCGGCAGCGACATGCACCGGCTTGAAATTCATGCCGGCGGCTGCCTTCAACGCGGCATTGAATTTGACATGGCCCGGCAGCGACCAGGCCGGCACCATCTTCTTCACGCGGCGCACGACGAGATTGACGATCGCCCCCTTCAGGCCGCCAAGCATGTCGCCCATCGCCGCGACCACGACATGCTTGACCGCCGTTTTGGCGATCACCGCCTGCAAGGTGCTGGCGAAATTCTCGAGAATGACGATGGCTTGCGCGCCGGAATCCTTGAGCTGATGTTCCAGCTCCCGCGGCGTGTAGAGCGGGTTGACGTTGACCACGACATAACCGGCGCGCAGCACTGCCATCATCGCCACCGGATATTGCAGCACGTTCGGCATCATCAGCGCCACGCGTGCGCCTTTCGGCAGTCCCGTCGATTGCAGATAGGCGCCGAAGGCGGCCGATTGCCGCTCGACTTCCGCATAGGTGATGGTCTTGCCCATGCAGGTAAAGGCGGGCCGGCTGGCGTACTGCTTGCAGACGTCGGCGAGCAAATCGCCGATGGAGCCGAAGGGCAGAGTGCCGATCTCGGCCGGAACGACTTTCGGATAGCTTTTGAGCCAGGGTTTTTCCGGCAATCCGGCGGCAACCACATTCGGCAACCTTGTGGCCGGACCTGGGTTTGACGTCGATGCAGCCGCTGTCGGTGCCGCCTTCGCCGCCGGTTTGACGGCGGCGGGCTTTGCGCCAGGCTTCGGCGATACATTGGTCTTCGCGGATACATTGGTCTTGGTGGACACCGCGGCCGCCTTCGGCTTGGTTTTGGCCGTCGGCGCCTTTGGCCCTTGGCTTGTCGGGGGCTTGTCGGGGCTAGCCGGTTGCGCAGCAGGTTTGGCCTTGGCTGTCGCTGGTGCCGTCGTCCTTGGTGTTTTTGCCACTCGTCCCTCCCTCGATTGTTCTTATTGTCTCTGCCTGCTCGCCGCGTCGCCTCCGAATGACAGAGACGTCCTCCGCTGCTGCCGGCATCCAGGAAATCCAGCCTGTCATCTATGTATTGCGACTATCGGCAGCCGTGCAAGTCTGCCCCCGCGGCAAGGTGGGAAGAAATCGTCCGCGGCAACGACCAGCCGAAGGTCGCAGTTCCTCACCAACGCCGGGTTGAAGATCAATAAAAAAATGCAGTCGTTAACATTACCGTGATAGGCGGTAATTGACATTTCCTTCTCCTTTTTGGCGAGTGCGCAGAAATAAATTCTGCTTCCCATGGGGTAGGCAAACGGGGTGTTCCAAAGCCGGAAAAACGGTGCTTATATGCGCGCTTCACGAGCCTGATAGAGGGGCTTGGAAGAACATCAGGGAGTCCTCCATGAAAAAGAAACTGACTTTTGCGGCCGCGTTGCTGGCCGCAAGCGTCCTCGGCGGCATGGCCAATGCGAAACAGCTGGTCTACTGCTCGGAGGCGTCGCCGGCCGGCTTCGACCCGTCGCCGTGGAGCGGTGGCAACGATTTCGACGCGTCGTCGCGCACCATCTATTCGCGCCTGGTCGAGTTCGAACACGGCAAGACCACCATCACGCCTGGCCTCGCCGAGAGCTGGACGGTTTCCGACGACGGTCTCGAATACACGTTCAAGCTTCGGCCGCGCGTGAAGTTCCAGACCACCGACTACTTCACGCCGACGCGCGATCTCAACGCCGACGACGTGATCTTCTCCTTCGAACGCCAGTGGAAGAAGGAAAACCCGTGGTTCGACTATCTAACAGGCACCGGCTGGGAGTATTTTGCCGGCATGGGCTTCCCGGATCTTCTCAAGGAGATCGTCAAGGTCGACGACCTGACTGTGAAATTCGTGCTGAACAAGCCTGAGGTCGCTTTCCTGCCGGATCTCGGCATGGATTTCGCTTCGATCGTCTCCAAGGAATATGCCGACCAGCTCGACAAGGCCGGCACCAGGCAGCAATTCACCCAGAAGCCGATCGGCACCGGTCCGTTCCAGTTCGTCGACTACCAGGTCGACGCGGTCATCCGCTACGCGGCATGGGACGGTTACTATGGCGGCCGCCAGAAGATCGACGATCTGATCTTCGCCATCACGACCGATCCGGCCGTGCGCGCGCAGAAGCTGAAGGCGGGCGAGTGCGATATCATGTCGTACCCGGCGCCGGCCGACATTGCCGGCCTGAAGGCCGACCCGAACCTCAAGGTCGACGAGCAGGAAGGCCTGAACATCGGCTACATGGCCTACAACACGACGCAGGCGCCCTTCGACAAGGTCGAGGTCCGCAAGGCCCTCAACATGGCCGTCAACAAGCAGGCCATTCTCGATGCGGTCTATCAGGGCGCTGGCCAGGCGGCGATAAACCCGATCCCGCCGACGATGTGGTCCTATAACAAGGAGGTCAAGGACGATCCGTACGATCCGGACGCGGCCAAGAAGATGCTGACTGATGCCGGCGTCACGGATCTGTCGATGAAGATCTGGGCAATGCCGGTCAGCCGCCCGTACAATCCGAATGCCCAACGGGTCGCGGAACTGATCCAGGCCGACTACGCCAAAATCGGCGTGAAGGCCGAGATCGTCAGCTACGAATGGACCGAGTATCGCGAACGCGGCAAGCAGAAGGACCGTGACGGCGCCTTCCAGCTCGGCTGGACCGGCGACAATGGCGACCCGGACAACTTCCTGTTCCTGCTCGGCTGCGATGCCATCGGCCAGTCCAACTATGCGATCTGGTGCAACCAGGAGTTCGAAGCCCTGTTGCAGAAGGGCAAGGCGACCACCGATGTCGCCGAGCGCACCAAGATCTACGAGGAGGCTCAGGTCGTGTTCAAGCGTGACGCGCCGTGGCTGACCATCGCCCATTCCAAGGTCTTCATGCCGATGAACAAGAAAGTTACGGGCTTCGTCATGGATCCGCTCGGCATTCATCGGTTTGACGGCGTCGACGTCGCCGAATAACTGCTGAGAAATAGAACGGCGACGCTGGACTTAAAGCGCCGCCGTTCTATGAAGCAAGATGCTCCGCTATCTCCTCCACAAGCTCGCCTTGATCATCCCGACCGTGTTCGGCATATCGCTGGCGGCGTTCGCTTTCGTCCGGCTTCTGCCGGGCGACCCGATCACGGCCTTGGCCGGCGAGCGCGGCGTCAGCCCCGAACGCTACGCCGAGCTTGTCGAGCGGTTTGGCTACGACAGGCCTTATGTCGTCCAGTATCTGGAATATATCGGCAGGGTCCTGACCGGCGACTTCGGCATATCGCTCGCCACCAAGCGGCCGGTGCTCGGTGAATTCCAGGCGCTGTTTCCGGCGACGCTGGAACTGGCGACGATCGCGCTGATCATAGCCGTGCTCATCGGCATTCCCGCCGGCATCTTCGCCGCGGTCAAGCGCGGATCCTGGTTCGACCAGGCGACGATGGGCGTGGCGCTGACCGGCTATTCGATGCCGATCTTCTGGTGGGGACTGCTGCTCATCATCTTCTTCTCCGGCTATCTCGGCTGGACGCCGGTTTCCGGCCGCATCGGCCTTCAATATTTCTTCAAGCCGACGACGGGGTTCATGCTGATCGACAGCCTGATCTCCGGCAAGAGCGGCGCTTTCAGGTCCGCCGCCAGTCATCTTGTCCTGCCGGCGATCGTGCTGGCGACAATCCCGCTCGCCGTCATAGCGCGCCAGACGCGGTCGGCGATGCTGGAGGTGCTGGGCGAAGACTACGTCCGCACCGCCCGCGCCAAGGGTCTGGCGCCGCGTCGCGTCATCGGGCTCCACGCTTTTCGCAATGCGCTGATCCCCGTCGTCACCACCATCGGCCTGCAGGTCGGCACGCTGATGGCGGGCGCCATCCTGACCGAAACGATCTTTTCCTGGCCCGGTATCGGCAAGTGGATGATCGACGCGATCGCCAAGCGCGACTATGTTGTCGTCCAGAGCGGCTTGCTGATCATCGCGCTGATCGTCATGGCGGTGAACCTGATCGTCGACGTGCTCTACGCCGTCATCAACCCACGTATCCGGGTGCAGTGAGATGACCGACCAAACCACGGCAGAAGCCACCGCCGCCTCCATTCCGACCGGCGGCCGGCAACGCGCCTTCACCGAGTTCTGGCATTACTACTCGATGAACACCGGCGCCGTCATCGGCCTGGTCGTGTTCACTGCGCTGGTGCTGGTGGCGATCTTCGCGCCGTTGGTCGCGCCGCATTCGCCTGACGAACAGTTCCGCGATGCGCTGCTGGCGCCGCCGGCCTGGCAGGAGGGCGGCAGATCGACGTTCCTGCTCGGCACCGACGCCGTTGGCCGCGACATGCTTTCGCGGCTGATTTTCGGGGCTCGGTTCTCGCTGTTCATCGGTCTGGTCGTCGTTGTTTTCTCGCTGACCAGCGGCATCGTCCTCGGCGTGCTCGCCGGCTATTTCCGCGGCTGGGTCGATACGCTGATCATGCGCGTCATGGACGTCATCCTGGCCTTCCCGTCGCTGCTGCTTGCCCTGGTTCTGGTGGCGATCCTCGGACCCGGCCTGTTCAACGCCATGCTGGCGATCGCTCTGGTGCTGCAGCCGCATTTCGCGCGGCTCACCCGTGCGGCGGTGATGGCCGAAAAGAACCGCGAGTATGTGATCTCCGCCAAGGTGGCCGGTGCCAGCCATCTCAGGCTGATGGTGAAGACGATCCTGCCGAACTGCATGGCGCCGCTGATCGTGCAGGCGACGCTGTCCTTCTCCAACGCCATTCTCGAGGCCGCGGCTCTCGGCTTCCTTGGCGTCGGCGCGCAGCCCCCAACGCCGGAATGGGGTACAATGCTGGCCACGGCGCGCGAGTTCATCCTGCGCGCGCCATGGGTGGTGACCTTCCCCGGCCTTGCCATCCTGATCACGGTGCTCGCCATCAACCTGATCGGCGATGGCCTGCGCGATGCCTTCGACCCCAAGCTGAAGCGGTCGTGACCATGCCTCTTCTCGACATCAAGAACCTCACCGTGTCGTTCGATACCGCCGCCGGACCGTTCATGGCCGTGCAAGGCATCGACCTGTCGATCGAGCCGCGCGAGGTGCTGGCGATCGTCGGCGAATCCGGCTCCGGCAAATCGGTGGCGATGCTGGCGGTGATGGGGCTGTTGCCGAACACGGCGACGGTAAAGGCCGATCGCATGGCCTTCGACGGCATCGACCTGCTTGAGCTCAGCCCGTCCGAGCGCCGCAAGATCGTCGGCAAGGACATCTCGATGATCTTCCAGGAGCCGATCGCCAGCCTCAACCCGTGTTTCACCGCTGGTTTCCAGATCGAGGAGGTGCTGCGCTTCCATTTGGGCATGGACCGCGCCCAGCGTCGGGCCCGCGCCATCGAGCTGATGAAGCTGGTCGGCATCGCCGATCCGGAAGAGCGGCTGAACTCGTTCCCGCATCAGATGTCGGGCGGCCAGTGCCAGCGCGTCATGATCGCCATCGCCATCGCCTGCAACCCCAAGTTGCTGATCGCCGATGAGCCGACCACCGCGCTCGACGTCACCATCCAGAAGCAGATTCTCGACCTTTTGGTCGGCCTGCAGGCCAAATACGGCATGGGGCTGATCATGATCACCCACAATATGGGCGTCGTGGCCGAGACCGCCGACCGCGTCATCGTCCAGTACAAGGGCCGCAAGATGGAAGAGGCCGACGTTCTGTCGCTGTTCGAGCAGCCGAAGAGCAACTACACCCGGGCGCTGCTGTCGGCGCTGCCGGAAAACGCCGTCGGCGACCGGCTGCCGACCATTTCCGACATGCTGTTCGAACCGGCTCCGTCTGCCGTGGGAAGCGGGCCTGCGACGGGAGCCGCGTCATGAGCGTGGCGGTTCTCGAAGGCAAGAACATCGTGCGCGACTACCATGTCGGCGGCGGCCTGTTTCGCCCCTCGCGCACGGTGCACGCGGTCAAGGGCGTTTCGTTCAGCGTCGAAAAGGGCAAGACGCTGGCCATCGTCGGCGAAAGCGGCTGCGGCAAGTCAACGCTCGCACGTATCATAACCCTGATCGATCCCGCGACGGCGGGCGAGCTCTTCATCGACGGCAACAAGGTCGACATCGCCAGGGATGGGCTGACGAAGGAGATGCGCCGCAAGGTGCAGATCGTCTTCCAGAACCCTTACGGTTCGCTCAATCCGCGCCAGAAGATCGGCGACGTGCTGGGCGAGCCGCTGCTCATCAACACCGACACGCCAGCCGACGAGCGGCGCGATCTCGCCATGAAGATGCTGAAGAAGGTCGGCCTCGGACCGGAGCATTACAACCGTTACCCGCATATGTTCTCGGGCGGCCAGCGCCAGCGCATCGCCATTGCCCGCGCGCTGATGCTCAATCCGAGCCTTTTGGTGCTCGACGAACCGGTCTCGGCGCTCGACCTGTCGGTGCAGGCGCAGGTGCTCAACCTGCTCGCCGACCTGCAGGACGAGTTCGAGCTGACCTATGTCTTCATCAGCCACGACCTGTCGGTGGTGCGCTACATCGCTGACGATGTGATGGTCATGTATTACGGCGAGGCCGTCGAATACGGCTCGCGCGACGAGGTCTTTGCCGACCCCAAGCACAGCTACACCAAGACGCTGTTCGCGGCGACGCCGCGCGCCGATGTCGCCAGCATCAAGGCGAGGCTGGCGAAGAAGAAGGCCGCCTGACGCCGCAATTGCGGTACCCAGCCCATGCTGAGGTTCAGGGCGCCGGCTGATCAAAGGCTGCAGCGACCGCGATTCCTACGGAATGCAGTGCTTCTCGACGTCACGCGCGGTGAACTCTGCTGCTCGCCGCCATGCTTCGTCGGTATCTCCCCGGTAAGTCAGGTATCGATCGCAGACAGGTTTGTTGTTGCTCAAATCCAGCACTGCAAACTTCACCCAGCCGACCAGCGTGCTCATCTTGTGCACCTGACCGATCAGGAGATATTTCGCGCTGGCTGTTTTTGCCTGTTTCGAGAGATCGACAAGGCCGGGGTCCTTGATCGTGCACTGTTCTGCCTGACAGGGTAACGCGACGAGCTTGATCTTCTCCGAAAGGCCATCCTGCAACGCAACGCCAAATGCCTTCAGTCGCGCTTCGTGTTCGGCGGTCTGGTCCCTGACTTCGCCTGATGTATCCCTGAACTCGAAATCCGCGACAGCGAGGGTCGCTGGCTCGACGACATCGGCAAAAGCGGCCGGCGCAAGTAGACCAGCGCCCATCAGGATCAGGAAAAATTGTCCACACTCAAAAAGTCGAAATCGAACTTCCGCACTTTGCACCTTGAGCATCTCGTTTCTCCGAGGTTAGGACGATACCCATCCCAATGACGGTGCCGATTTGTCTCTTCGCGCTGTTGGAAGACGCGGAAGCGGGCGCAGACTACCCGGTTGCGTCGCGACGTCAACTTTCAACCCGTTACTGGGTGGACTCCACCTCCGCGACAACCAGCTTGCCTTTGGCGCGCGAGATTTCGAGTGCCTGGCCGGCCCCTGTCAACGCGCCCGGGACCGAGATCACGAACGCCTGGCCCTCGCTGAGGGTCGCGACGAAGCGTACTGGCAGGTTTTCTTCGCCCGCCGCCATCGTGGTGACCACCCGGTAGCCGTCATCCGCCTCCGTGTAGTAGACGACGCCATGAAAATTTCCGAGATCGACGGTCCCACCCTGACGGGCCGTGAGTTCGCCGGCAGAAGCGGAACCTGCCACGACGCAAAGCGCCGCAAGTGCTGTGTATCTGAACATCGTGTTTCTCTCCATTTGGAATTGTCGTTTGGGTGGGTGGTCGCCTGCGGCTGCATCCCCAAAAATTACGCGGCGAGCTGATCCTCACGGGCAGCCGCGATCATTACGCTGGCGAGCAACCCGTAGGCCGCCTCCCAAGCCTCGCGGACAGCCGGCGTAAAAGCCGTGCCGAGGCCGGCCGCCAGCGTCTCGATGAGCGCTTGCCCGACGATCGGGTAATGACGCTCCTCGACACCGTAAGTCACGTGACGCCTGGCGAGCACGCGCACCGTCGGCAGGATGGTGTCGGCTCGGTCCAGTCCATGCACGACGAAGCCGAGGCTCGCTATCAGCTTGGCGCCTTGCTTGGACATGTATGTCACCGGAAACAGCGCGCGAAGATCCGCGTCGATCGCGAACAGGCGCTCGTAGAACAGCGCGGAGGCGGCCACGCGGATCGGCACGATCTCGCGAAAACTGTCCTGGACAAGTCTGGTCTGGTCGGGTGTCATCGGCGACGCTCCTGCGTTCCTGCTCTTGCGGCGACCATCGCCCCAAAGCGTTTCGTATACATGTCGCCTGCGCCTGGATGTGTTTCAGTTGTGTCTCAATTGGTTTTCAGTTCGCGCTCATTTGACTTCTTTATCGAGAGGCACGCCGAGAGTGCCAGGCCGAACTCTCGCGGACCTCGACCTGACCATAGCTGAAAACCTGGGGCGCGGCGCCAGCTTGGAACTGCATCGGCAGTCGGTCATTATATCGGGGAGCCGGTCCCTATGCCTCCGTTCGGATGGAGAAATCATGCTGCGGATACTCATTGCTTCGTCTCTTCTTCTCGCCTTCGGTGCGCCCTCGACCACGCTCGCGCAGGACAGCATCGAGAGCGAAACAGGCCGCGTTGCGGTCAAGACCTTTGCCGAAGGGCTCGAGCATCCCTGGGGCGCGACCTACCTGCCCGACGGCGCGTTGCTGGTCACCGAGCGTCCGGGGCGGCTGCGGCTCGTCTCGACCGACGAAGCCGTTTCCGACCCGATCGACGGTGTGCCGGACGTCCTTGCCAGCGGACAAGGCGGTCTGCTGGATGTGGCGCTCGATCCGGACTTTGCCGACAACCGAACGGTTTATCTCTCCTATTCGGAGCAACGCGGCGGCGGCGCGGCCACCTCGGTCGGCCGTGGACGCCTGGACGAGAACGGCAGCGCGCTTTCGAACTTCGAAGTGATCTTCCGGCAGGAACCAGCCGTATCCAGCCGGCTGCACTACGGCTCCCGCCTGGTATTCGCGCCGGATGGCAAGCTCTTCGTCACGCTCGGTGAGCGCGGCAAGATGCGAGAGGCGCAGGACCCGAACAATCATCTCGGCACGATCGTCCGCATCAACCCCGATGGTTCCGTGCCTGACGACAATCCCTTCGTCGGCAAGAACGGCGCCGACGAGATCTGGTCCTACGGCCATCGCAATGTGCAAAGTGCTGCGCTCCATCCCCAAACCGGCGTGCTCTGGACGGCGGAAATGGGACCGCTCGGCGGCGATGAGCTGAACATTCCGCAAGCGGGCAGGAATCACGGCTGGCCCTTGGTCAGCTGGGGCCGGCACTATTCGGGCGAACGCATCCCCGAACCGTCGACGCGGCCGGAGTTTGCCGACTCCATCCATAGCTGGACACCCGTCATCTCGCCTTCCGGCATGACCTTCTACACCGGCGACATGTTTGCCGATTGGCGCGGCGACCTCTTGATTGGCGGACTGTCGGCGGAAGGCATCGTTCGTGTCAGGATCGATGGAAAGCAGGTCGCCGGCGAGGAAGTCCTCGCTCTCGGCAGGCGTATCCGGGACGTGGTGCAAGCTCCCGACGGCGCGGTCATGGCTCTGACCGACGAACCAGCGGGAAAGATATTGCGACTGACGCCGGCAGCAGCGTCGCAGTGATGCCGCGCAGTGGCGCTTGCGAAAGGGCCGACCATCCTCGCTGCCGCACTTTTTGCCACATTTTTAAATCATTCGAAACGTTGCGTTTCGATACGACAGAAAGCGCAATGGTATCAGTGGATTAGTGGTGCCGCTTAGGTGACTCGAACACCTGACCCCATCATTACGAATGATGGCCCAGCGGGTTTCTGCGGGTTTCCGGTGATCACCTCAAAATCATCTAAATAGCGAACGCATGGTGCGCGACATCGCCGCCGGCAAGACCGCCAAGGACGAGAAGGTCGGCCCGCGCCGCCGCATCATCGTCAAGGGCGGCGCGGGGGCGGCGCGCCGGGTGGTGCGAGTTCTCTCGGCCATGTTCAGCTTTGCGCTTCGCCGCACGCCACCGCTGGCGGCGCAGAACCCCTGCGAGAAGGCGAAGGTCAACAAGGTCGACGGCAAGCGCACGCGGTTCCTCGACCTCGACGAGGTGCGCCGCCTCGGCAAGGCGCTCGACGCGCTGGAGGCCGAAGGCGTCAACCCGAAGGCGCTCAACATCACGCGGTTGTGGGCGCTGACCGGCTGCCGGCGCGATGAGATGGCCGGGCTCAAATGGAGCGAGGTCGATGACAAGCACGCCTGTCTCAGGCTCGCCACAAGCAAGACCGGCAGGAGCATCCGGCCGCTCGCGGCACCAGCTCTGATACTGCTGGCATCGCTGCCGCGCTACGCCAAGGCGAGCGAGGCGGATGGCCTGTCGCCGTGGGTGTTTCCGGCCGAGCGCGGCAACCGCCATTTCCAAGGCACCAAGGGACTATGGCCAAAGATCGTGAAGAAGGCCGAACTGACCGGCGTCACGCCGCACACCCTGCACCACACGCTCGACTCGCATTCCGTGTCCTTCGGTGAGACGCTGGCGATGACGGGGGCGATCCTCGGCCACGCCGATCACCAGTCGACTGCGATCTATGCTCATCTTCAGGCATCGCCCGTCCAGCGTGCCGCTGACCGTGCGGTGGGGCCAATCGCGGCGCCGCTCGCCGGCAAGACGCCCGGCAAGCTGCTGCCGATGAAGAAGCGGGCGGCCCGATGAAATCGCTCGCCTTGCCGCCTGCGAGCCGCAGGCAGGCGCACGCAGCCGCCGGGTGGTGGGTTCCATCGTCCTAAGCCTCGCGCTCGGCCTGAGCCTTCTGTGGCCGCTCCGACATCGACGCGCCGGCTGGCGGGGCTGCACGGCACCGACAACCACTACTCGCGCCAGTATCAGCAGGGGTATCTCGCCCGTCATGCCGGGCACGTCCGCAAACCCTTAATTTCACGATGAAATTCTTCGCGTGATCCTAACGCCCTCTTAAGCGATTCCAGTCAACTTCGATAGAACCTAACATAGGTAGCAGGGTGCGGCAGTAGCACGCGAACCACCCTGCGCATGGCCGTAAGTCGATTGTCACTGCAACAAATGCCAGCCTGTGTTGCAAATGTACAACTGCGCATTGTGAGAAACGCTGCTAAAAATGTAATTTAGAATTCTACCTACCTTCACGAAGAGGCTCGCCCACATGAAGAAGTTGCTGCTAGGACTTTCGTTTTCGCTGCTCGCTTCCACGGCCTTTGCCGCGGACGCCGTGGTTGAGGACGTGGCGATTGAAGCGCCAAGCGTATTCGTATGGACTGGCGGCTATGTCGGCCTTCAAGCGGGCTACCTTTGGGGAGATTCCACCGCCGACTACTCGGATACCGGCTTTCCCGGTTTCACATCCCCAATCGACCCCGACGGATGGTTCGGCGGTGTCTATGCGGGTTACAACTATCAGTTCAGCAACGCGCTGGTGCTCGGCGTCGAAGCCGACATAAGTTATGCCGACGTCGATGGATCAAGCCCCCTTTTGAACCCCGCCGGAGATCCGGTAGCTGGCCAGAGCTTCGACGGAGAGATCGACTGGGTGGGGTCTGTTCGCGCGCGGGTCGGCTACGCGATCGACCGATTTCTGCCGTTCGTCACCGGTGGCGTTTCGTTCGCCCACTACGACGTAGGCAACACGGTCTTTGGCACGACCGAACACGCTTTGGACGAGACCCTGACTGGGTGGACCATCGGGGGCGGCGTGGAATACGCATTTACTGACAATCTGCTCGGCAAGATCGAGTATCGTTATGCCGACTACGGGGACGAACGAGCCGGAGCAGTTGCATTCGATGACTACGACGTCGATCTCGAAACTCACGACGTCCGCCTCGGTATAGCCTACAAGTTCTGATCGTCGCGAGGGCGGGTTTCTCGTTCCGGCGCTCACTCTCCCTTGGCATTATCGGAGGAGATAACTTCTCCGAGCGTGCCCTTCTTCGTCTCGACCGTTCAGGTCTCGACACCCTCCCCGCCGCGTGAGGCGTGGACGGGCGATAGCAGGCAACTTGACCCGCCGCTGCCGGCGCCGCCACCGCGGCCTTGATCGCGAGTTCAGCATTTGCCACCGAGCCGACGATGGAACTGCCGGAACCGGCGTCGCAGGCGACTGCACACACGAAACCGGAGCCGGCTGCGACGCCGGCCTCCCTCTGCGCGACGATAGGCGAAACCGCCAACTCGCTGATGACGGCACGGCAACTCGACACGCCGATGTCGAAGGTCCACCAGATCGAAACCACACCAGAGATCAATCAAGCCATGCGCGCGATGGTCACGTTCGCCTACGAGCAGCCGGCATACTCGTCGGACGAAGGGCGCAAGCGCGCCGCGAAACGCTTCCGCAACGAAGTCGAACTGGCCTGCTACACAAAGTACAGCGAATGACGCCTCGATGGGGCTAGATCAGCGTACAGCGAATGACGCCTCGATGGGGCTAGATCAGCGTACAGCGAATGACGCCTCGATGGGGCTAGATCAGCGAACGTCCGACAATCGGCCAGCCAGCGGTCAAGATCGCGGCCGAGCTGCTGCCGGTCGAGCCCTGCCGAGATCGCAGCAACGCCGCGCTTGAGAGCTGCCGCGACCTTTGACACGATGCGGTCGACCGCCGCCGCCGAGAAGGAGGTCTGTTTCCGAGCTGCCGTCAGCTCAGCCTGAGACAGTCGCGGGCCAGTCTTGCGGACCCCTCGGCGGCGCTGCGTCATTCCGGCGCGCCTTCGCTGGATGCAGTGGTGACACGGTGGCGACACGGTGACAACAGGTTGATCGGCGGCATTGGTCTGTTGGTCGTAAGCTGTTGAGTTTGTTGGAAAAAAGTGGTGCCGCTTAGGTGACTCGAACACCTGACCCCATCATTACGAATGATGTGCTCTACCAACTGAGCTAAAGCGGCCCGGGAAGCCAAGGCCTCCAAGATGCGCTGGGTGATAGACGCAACCCGCCACAAATTCAAGATGGGACTTGGCAATTCGTGTCGGCTCATCCCGGGCCTATAAGCGACCGCCCCTCCGACCGGCCATGCGGTTGCGCGAAGCCTCAACGCCAGGTTGTGCTTGTCGCGTCGGCGATGCATCGGGAAACCGGCGAAAAATGTTGATTCTTTTACCGAAAACCGCCGAAATCGGCTTTCGATGCATCGCCAAGGCAGAATGCGGCCGCTGGCCCGTTGATTGATCGGTCGCCTGCGGCTAACGATCATGACTATGTGACCATACGTGCAGGGGGTCCCCGTTGGACGCGATCGAAAAAGCGATCCGGAATGCCTTCGAGAAAGGCAATGCCGAAGACCGCGCGTTTCGCGAGCGGGTCTACCGATCGGCCTTCGCCGCGCTTGATCGTGCCCTGCAGGCCAACCCGAACGTGACGGTGGAAGTCGCCATCAAGCGCCGCAAGGCGGTGCAGGCCAAGATAACCGAAATCGAATCCGAATTCCTGCCGGCGGTTCCCGCTGTCGGCCGGCCGACCGATGACGACGCTGCAGCACCGGCTGCGGAGCAGCCGGCTGGCAGCGAAGCCGATGCCGAACCCGACGCCGATGCCGAACCGGATGCCGGCGCCGACGCTGAACCAGCGCCGCCGCCTGAGGTCGTTGTCGACGGTCCGGCTGAGCCTCCTGCATCGGTCGCGCCTCCTGCTTCCGACGCACCCCCAGCTTCCGATGTGCCGCGCTCGCGCGTCTTGCCGGTCGTTCCCGACATCATGCCCGAAGCGGCTTTTCCCGATGCGCCGGAGATCGACTTGTCGTCCCCCCAATCGGCCGGAGACGGCGACGCAGAGGTGATGCCCGACCGCGACGACAGGCGGGTGAGAGGCCCCCGCCTGCCTCTCACCGCGATCTTCCTCGGCGTGACGCTGCTTGCAGCCGCCGGCATCGGCCTCTATTTCGCTGCCCAGACCGGCGTCTTCAAGTCGGCGGCCGAACTCGACACCGCCCCGCCGCAAACGCCACCGACGGTGGAAGATGATGATTTCACGCCGCCAGGCGACACGGCCCCGCCGCTGAACGCCGGCGAGGCGGATGAGGCGCGCGACTGGATCAATGTGTTTTCACCGAGCGACCCAACGCTTGTCAGCGCGCCTTCGGATGCCAAGGCCGAAGTCATGCAGGACGACAGCGGTTCTTTCCTTCGCATCCGGTCGGGCGCCTCCGGTTCGGCGATCAGCTTCGACGTCGAGCAAGGCGTCTTGGACAAACTCGCCGGCAAGCACGCCACGTTCGACATCATCGCCCGCTCCGAGGAGGGCCAGGAGACGCAGATCTCCGTCGACTGCAATTTCGGCGAACTCGGCGACTGCGGCCGCAAGCGCTACGCGGTCGGCCACGAGCGCAACGAATACCTCTTCGATGTGCGGTTTCCCGACAAACGTCCGGGCGCTGCCGGCACCATCGCCATCAATTCCGACTTCGACAAGCAGGGCAAGTCGGTCGACATCTACGAGATCCGCGTCGCGATTGTTCCTTGAGCCTCAACGCATCGGCCCGAAAATCGGAATCGATTTTCGGAAAGCACGATGCGTAGATTATAACTGTTAGAGCGTACTTTGTGCGTCCAATTGGACGCACGTCGCTCTAACTATCGAGCAGCGCCTGCAGCGTCTCGATGCGGTCGGCTTCGGCCGCGGGCTTGTCCCAGCGCAGCCGCGAAATGCGCGGAAAGCGCATGGCGACACCGGATTTGTGCCGTATCGAGCGGTTGAGCCCTTCGAACGCCACCTCCATCACCAGGCCTTGTCTGCGGTCGGCCCGCACCGAGCGGACCGGGCCGAAGCGCTCGATCGTGTTGTCGCGGACATATTTGTCGATCTGCCTCAGTTCCTCGTCGGTGAAGCCGAAATAGGCTTTCCCCACCGGCACCAGTTCCTCCGATCCTTCCGGGCCGGACCAGACGCCGAACGTGTAATCGGAATAGAAACTCGAACGCTTGCCGTGGCCGCGCTGGGCATACATCAGCACGGCGTCGATTGTGTGCGGATCGCGCTTCCATTTGAACCATGGGCCTTTCGGCCGGCCGGTGAGATAGGGCGAATCCCAGCGCTTCAGCATCACGCCTTCGATCACCGGATGCAGCGGCTTGCGGCGCAATTCCTCCAGCGCCTGCCAGTCGGTGAATTCGACCAGCGGCGAAAGATCGAAGCGGCTCGGATCGAGCGTCTGCACGAAGGCTTCGAGGTGGCCGCGCCGCTCGCGGAAAGGGTGCATGCGCAAGTCCTCGTCGCCGATCTGAAGCACGTCGTAGCAGCGCATGAAGGCCGGGTATTGCTGCTGGATCTTCGGTGTCACGCTCTTGCGGTTCAGCCGCTGCTGCAGGTCCGAGAACGTGCCGGTCGCTTGCCGGGGATCGCCGACCAGAAGCTCGCCGTCGAGGGTGGCGGAGAAATCCATCGCCTCTGCGAGGTCAGGAAAAGCCCGGGAGACATCGTCGCCGGTGCGCGAGTAGAGCCGGCGAACACCGCCTTCCGATACCGCTTGGACGCGGATGCCGTCCCATTTCCACTCGGCGGCATAGTCGGCGGGATCGAGCTTTTCGAGGTCGCCGTCACCGATCGGGTTGGACAGCATCACCGGCCGGAACAGCGCCAGCGCTGTCTTTTTGGGTTTTTCTGCCTTGCCCTCCAGCCAGGCGAACAGCTCGGCATAGGGCGGCGTCAGCCCATGCCAGAGTTCTTCAATCTCGGCGACGTCGACCTTGCCGAGGTCGGCCAGCGCCTGCTTGGCCAATCGCGCCGAAACGCCGATGCGCAGGCCGCCGGTGACCAGCTTGATGATGGCGAAGCGCGCCGAGACGCTGGCGCTGTCGAGCAGCCGGGCCAGCACCGTCGGCCCGTCGGAACGGCTCGCCGCCTGCAATTTCGCGACGACCTCGGCGAGCGTCGGCTCATGGTTGGCGATATCCGCCGGCGATTGCGGCCAGACCAGCGACACCGTCTCCGCCAGGTCGCCGACATAGTCGTAGGAATAGCCGAACAGCACCGGGTCCATGCGCTCCATGACCAGCGCGCGCAGCATCGCCGGCTTGACCGCCGCGATGGTCAGGTCGCCGGTGATGGCAGCCAGCGCCAGGCCGCGATCCGGATCCTCGACGCTGCGGAAATAATCGCTCAACAGCGTCAGCTTGCCGTTGCGCGACGGCGTCAGCACGAGGCGGTCGAGAAGTTCGGCGAAGCGGTTCATGATGCGGGCCGCGCCAATGGGCCAGCCTTGCGTTCTGTCGCGCCGCCGTAGAGCGCTACATCGGCCGTGACCGCCATCAATCGCCCTCATCCTCATAGCCGACGAGATGCAGCGGCCTGGCAGCGATGCCTTCGAGTTCGCACCAGCGCACCAGGGCCTCCTCGCGGCCATGCGTCACCCAGATTTCCCCGGCGCCGGTTTCCCTTATCGTGGCGGTCAGTTCGTCCCAGTCGGCATGGTCGGAAACGATCAGCGGCAGCTCGACGCCGCCCTGCTTGGCGCGCTGGCGGATGCGCATCCAGCCGGAGGCAAAGCACGAGATCGGATCGGGAAAGCGCCGCGCCCAGCGGTCGGCGAACGCCGATGGCGGGCCGACGACGATGGCGCCGGTGAAATCCTCCTTGCCACTGCTCTCGACGGTCGCCGGCTCCAGCGTCCCGAGCTCGATGCCCTGGCTCTGATAGTAGTCGCTGAGCTTGGCCAGCGCGCCGTGGATATAGATCGGCCTGTCGTAGCCGGCGTCGCGCAGCAAGCGCATGACGCGCTGCGCCTTGCCGAGCGCATAGGCGCCGACCAGATGCGCGCGTTCGGGAAACTGCGCCGTCGATTTCAGCAGGCGGGCGATCTCTTCGGTATCGGGCGGATGACGGAACACCGGCAGGCCGAAAGTCGCCTCGGTGATGAACACGTCGCACTTGACCGGTTCGAACGGCTCGCAAGTCGCGTCCCTCTGGCGCTTGTAGTCGCCCGAAGCGACGATGCATGAGCCCTGATGCACGACCTCGATCTGCGCCGAGCCCAGCACATGGCCGGCCGGATGGAAGGTTACGGTGACGCCGTTCAGCGCAATCGCCTCGCCAAGTGCTGCCGCTTGCGTCGTCCCGGCAAAACCCTCGCCGTACCGCAGCCGCATGATGTCCAGCGTTTGTTGTGTAGCCAGCACCGAGCGGTGGCCGGAACGGGCATGGTCGGAATGGCCGTGTGTGATCAGCGCCCGGCTGACCGGCCGCACCGGATCGATGAAGAAATCGCCGGGCGGGCAATAAAGGCCCTCGGGCCGAGGGTGAAGCAGGTCGCTGGCGCGCATGGCTCCAAGATAGTTGCTAATTCCGGCGCGGGAAGCCTGTTGCAAGTGACTGCTGACTCGGCATACAGGCAACTGCCGGCGGGATCTCCATCACGAAATCGCATCAGGCCTTGTCCGGCGACCCTTTTCGTTCACCTGCGCCACGCGTGGCGGCGGCTGCGAAAAAGTCCGATTCGCGTGCCCGAAAGGGCAGGACACTGACACGGAGGACGTTGCATGCGCTGGAACTTGGTGGTCTTGGCATCTTGCCTGGCAATAGCCGGTTGCGTCGGCACCTCGATTGCCGAGCGACAGGACGCGAATGTCCAGTCCTCGCTGCAATATGACAGCGTGCCTTGCGATCAATTGCTGGCGCAACGAAACCGGCTGGCGCAGCAATACCGCCTTCCACTGGATGCCAAGCCGTCCTTCTCCGATCCCGGGGTGGGCCTCGGCCCGTTCACGCCGGACGCCCGTTCCAAGGCCCAGCGCGACGTCGAACAGGCAAGCGGCCGGATCGACGCCATGAACCGGTCGATCGCCCGCCGCGAATGCGGCAAGCCGGGTTAATACCCGGCGTTGCGATCGACGACGTTCTCGAGCTTCTCGCCGCGCTCGAAGGCGGCCATCTGGCGCAGCATGATCGGCACCAGATGCACGGGATCGGAGGTCGCCGCCGCATGCGGCGTCACGAACACTTTCGGGTGGCTCCACAGCCGGCTGGTCTTCGGCAGCGGCTCGACCTCGAACACGTCGAGGCTCGCCTCCTTCAGCGTGCCGTCCTCCAGCGCACGCAGAATGTCGGCGTCCTTCTGCAACTTGCCGCGCCCGGCGTTGATCAGCACTGAGCCGCCGAGGCCGTTGCGTTTCCTCAACTCCTTCAGCACGCCGTAATTGATGATGCCTTGCGTCTGCGGCGTAAGCGGCAACAGCACCACCAGGATATCGGTGGCGTTGAGGAAGGGAATCAAGCCGGCCTCGCCGGCGTAGGTCGAAACGCCTTCCATCGGCCTGTCGCTGCGCGACCAGCCATTGACCGCAAAGCCGAGCGACAAAAGCACCGACGCCGCCGCGCGGCCAAGCGTGCCGAGCCCCATGATGCCGATGGAGATGTCGCCGGCCGGCCGCTGCGGCGACTCGTGCCAGATCTTCCTTTGCTGCTGCGACCGGTAAAGCAGGCCCTGCCGATGGTGATCGAGCACCCGCCAGACGACATATTCGGTCATGTACTGGGTCAAATTGTCGGCCACGACCTTGACGATCGGCACGTCGGGCAAAGTGGGATCGGCGAAGATGTGGTCGACGCCGGCGCCGATCGAAAAGACAGCGCGCAGATTGGGCAGCGACGACAGAAGGTTCGGCCGCTGCTTCCAAACCACCGCATAGGTGATCGAAGGATCGCTGGCGCCTTCCGGCTCGAGCACCACCTCGCGTTCGGCCGCCAAGAGTTCGCGCCAACGGCCCGGATGGATACCGGTGAGGGCAAGCAGGACACGGCCTTTTTCCATGGCGGGTTCTTTTTCCTTTATGCGGGTTCAGCCTACTCGCTGACGATGCCGACCGGCGCCGTTTCGATCCTGAATGCGGCCGAGATCAGCGCCTTGGTATAGTCGGTCTGCGGCCGTTCGAAAATCTGTTCGGACGGGCCGGCCTCGACGATCCTGCCATTGCGCATAACGATGACGTCGTTGGCAAGCGCACGGATGACCTTCAGGTCGTGGCTGATGAACAGATAGGCGAGGTCGTGCTTCGCCTGCAGGCTGCGCAGAAGGTCGACCACCTGCGCCTGCACGCTCATATCGAGCGCCGAGGTCGGCTCGTCCAGCATGACGAAACGCGGGTTGAGCACCATGGCGCGGGCGATGGCGATGCGTTGGCGCTGGCCGCCGGAAAACTCGTGCGGATAGCGATTGCGCGTGGCGGGATCGAGCCCGACTTCACCGAGCACATCGACAATGCGCTTGTCGCGCTCATCGGGCGACAGTTTCGGCTCGTGGATCTTCAGCCCTTCCTCGATGATCTCGGCGACCGACATGCGCGGACTCAACGACCCGAACGGATCCTGGAAGACGATCTGCAGCTCGCGCCGCAGCGGCCGCATGGCGTTGAATGACAGCTCGTTGATATCGCGCCCGTTGAACTGGATGGTTCCGGTCGACGAGATCATCCTGGCCAGCGCCAGGCCGAGCGTCGTCTTGCCCGAGCCGGATTCGCCGACGACGCCGAGCGTCTGGCCGGCGCGCACGGTGACGTCGATGCCGTCGACCGCCTTCACATTGTCGACAGTGCGCCGGAAAAAGCCTTTCTTGATCGGAAACCAGACTTTTATGTCCTGGCCGGTCATCACTGGCCTGGCGGCTGTGTTGGCGGCGGGCGGCTTGCCCTTGGGTTCGGCGGCAAGCAAATGCCGCGTATAGCTGTGCTGCGGGTTGGCGAAGATTTCTTTCGTCGGCCCGGTTTCGACGATCTTGCCCTTGGTCATCACGCAGACCCGGTCGGCGATCTTTCTGACGATGCCGAGATCGTGGGTGATGAACAGCATCGACATGCCTTTGCGGCTCTTCAACTCCGCGAGCAGCTCGAGGATCTGCGCCTGCACAGTGACGTCGAGTGCGGTCGTCGGCTCGTCGGCGATCAGCAGTTCCGGCTCGTTGGCCAGCGCCATGGCGATCATGACGCGCTGGCGCTGGCCGCCGGAAAGCTGGTGCGGATAAGCGTCGAGCCGCTTCTCCGGCTCGCGGATGCCAACCTCGTTGAGCAGTTCCAGCGTGCGCGCCTTGGCTTGGCGGTCACCCAGGCCCTGGTGCAGCGTCAGCACCTCGACGATCTGCTGCTCGATCGTGTGCAGCGGGTTGAGCGAGGTCATCGGCTCCTGAAAGATCATGGTGATCTTGTTGCCGCGCACGCGGCGCAATGCCTTCTCGTCGGCAGCGAGCAGATCGGCGCCCTGGAACAGGATTTTTCCCGACGGATGGCTGGCGGCCGGATAGGGCAGCAGCTTCAGCACCGACAGCGCCGAGACCGACTTGCCGGAGCCGGATTCGCCGACCAGCGCCACCGTCTCGCCCTTGGCGATGTCGAAGGAGATGTGGTCGACGGCCATCGACTGGCGGCCTTCCTGCGCGAAGGCAACGCTGAGGTCTTGCACGGAAAGGAGAGGGGCGGTCATCGCTCAACTTCCGCGACAACCCTGTCCAAGGCGGAAATTTCCGGTCGTATGACCGAAATTTTGGCTGCCATTTGAGGGGGAACGAGACGATTTGGTGCGATGGAATAGGTCTCTTTCAATCTCGTATCTTCAGTCAGAAATTGTGTGCAGCCGATCTCACTCGTCGCCAGGAACGGCTGCTTTCTGCCCTCGTTCAGTGAAATGAGCTGAAGCAGTTTTTTTGCAAGGGCATCATTGTTTTCAAAGGCATAGATGAAAATGTTGGTATCGACATAAAGCCGGACTGCAGCCATCAATCCTCCCACTCATCGCGGAGGGCACGAACACGCGCGACAGCCTCGTCGAGGCTTGTTCCCGGCGCGTTGGCCTGGGCATTCCGCATGAGTTCAAGCAATTGTGCGCGGCCAACGGGCCTGGTGGCCTCCTCCTCCACTGTCACTTTGACCGAGGCGCTCGGAGCTATGCCCTTTCGCAGTTCATCCGGGAGCTTCGATGCCGGGTAGTGTTCAAGGATGACCCTATTCATGACCCTTTCCTCTGCGGATTGACGGACTGAACGGACGCCAACACACCGTCATGGCTCCGGATTCGCTCATATCGGCCAATTTGCTCTGCAGCGATCGAGCGATGGCCGCCACTGGTGTTCCACCGATCAAAGCCGCCGGTTCCTTGAGGTACGTCGGCTTTTTGTCCGGATTGCCATTCCGGAATATAACATGCCGAATGCCAGCCTGCATCGCCCTCATCTGAACGTCTTGCGCGGATCGAAGGCGTCGCGGGTCGCTTCGCCGACGAAGACCAGCAGCGACAGCATCAGCGAGATGACGACAAAGCCGGAGATGCCCAGCCATGGCGCGTTGAGGTTGCGCTGCGCCTGCTTGAGGAGCTCGCCCAGCGAGGCCGAGCCGGGCGGCAGGCCGAAGCCAAGGTAGTCGAGCGAGGTCAGCGTCGAGATCGAGCCGCTGAGCAGGAAGGGCAGGAAGGTCAGCGTCGCCACCATGGCGTTGGGCAACAGATGCCGGAACATGATAGTACCGTTGGGTACGCCCAGCGCGCGCGCGGCGTTGACATATTCGAAGTTGCGGGCGCGCAGGAACTCGGCCCGCACCACGCCGACCAGCGCCACCCAGGAGAACAGCAGCATCAGCCCGAGCAGGATGAAGAAGCCGGGCGGCAGGATGGCGGCGACGATGAGGAGCAGATAAAGCACCGGGATCGCCGACCAGATTTCTATGAAGCGCTGGAACAGAAGGTCGGTCCAGCCGCCGAAATAACCCTGCAATGCGCCGGCCGTCACGCCGATCACCGCCGAGCCGGCGGTGAGGATTAGGCCGAACAGCACCGAGACCCTGAATCCGTAGATGACGCGCGCCAGCACGTCGCGCGCCTGGTCGTCGGTGCCCAGCCAGTTCCAGTTGCCGACGACGCAATTGGGGTCGGCGGCGCCTTGCGGATACTGGTTGCAACGTGCCTTGGTGTCATAGAGCCAGGACGGCTTGGTTGGGGCTGCCTCGGGAATGGCGTTGTTGACGGTCCGGTAGGAGTAGCGGACGGGCGGCCAGATCATCCAGCCATGAGCATTGATCTCGTCCTGGATGACCGGGTCGCGATAGTCGGTGACCGCATAAAAGCCGCCGAACTTCTCTTCGGGATAAGCGACCACGACCGGAAACAGGATTTCGCCCTTGTAGGAGACGAGGACCGGCTTGTCGTTGGCGATCCATTCGGAAAACAGCGACAGCACGAAAAGCACGAGGAAGATCCACAACGACCAGTAGCCGCGCCGGTTGGCCCTGAAATTCTGCAGCCGCCGCTGGTTGAGCGGCGACAGCCAGGGCCGTGCGATCCGGCCTGGCGCTGTTTCGGCTGCGGCCCCGGCCATCAGACGTCTCTCCGCTCGAAGTCGATGCGCGGGTCGACCCAGGTATAGATCAGGTCGGACAGCAGCCCGACGATCAGGCCAAGCAGCGAGAAGATGTAGAGATTGGCGAACACCACCGGATAGTCGCGCTCGACCACCGACCTGAAACCGAGCAGGCCGAGGCCGTCGAGCGAAAAGATGTTCTCGATCAGCAGCGAGCCGGTGAAGAAGGCCGAGATGAAGGCGCCCGGAAAGCCGGCGACGACGATCAGCATGGCGTTGCGGAAGACGTGACCGTAGAGAACTTGTCGTTCCGACAGACCCTTGGCGCGGGCGGTCACCACATATTGCTTGCGGATTTCCTCGAGGAACGAATTCTTGGTCAGCAGCGTCGTGGTGGCGAAGGCCGACAGCACCAGCGCCGTCAGCGGCAGGGTCATGTGCCAGAGATAGTCGACGATCCGCGCCGGCCAGGACAACTGGTCCCAATTGTCGGAGGTGATGCCGCGCAGCGGGAACCAGTCGTAGAACGATCCGCCGGCAAACAGCACCATCAGCAGGATGCCGAACAGGAAGCCCGGAATGGCGTACCCTACAATGACGACGCCGCTGGTCCATACGTCGAATGCCGTGCCGTCCTTGACGGCCTTGCGGATGCCGAGCGGGATCGAGATCAGGTAGGACAGCAGCGTGATCCACAGTCCGATCGAGATCGACACCGGCATCTTCTCCAGGATCAGATCGATCACCGAAATGTCGCGGAAATAGCTGTCGCCGAAATCGAACCGGAAATAGTTCCACAGCATCATGCCGAAGCGCTCGAGCGGCGGCTTGTCGAAGCCGAACTGCTTTTCCAGCTTGGCGATGAACTCGGGGTCGAGCCCTTGCGCGCCGCGATATCTCGAACCGGCGTCGCCGGCCACGTCGAAATTGCTGGCGCCGGCGTCACCACCGCCGCCGCCAAGGCGATCGCTGCCGCCCTGGTTGGTCAGCCGGGCGATGACCTGCTCCACCGGCCCGCCCGGCGCGAACTGGATGACGGCGAAAGACACTGCCATGATGCCGAACAGGGTCGGGATCATCAGCAGGATGCGACGCAGGATATAGGCGCCCATCAGAAATTGTCCATCTCGAGGAAGAGCACTGCTTCAGACCAATCGTCGACGGCAGCGCCGCCCCTCATTGTCCTGCCGGACATTTCTCCCCGTATAGTGACGGGGAGAAAGGGGCTGGCCGCAATCTCGGCGCCTTTATTGCCTCGCTTGTGATTGGCGAAACCGTCGATGAAAGCGCCCCTCTCCCCGTCGCTATACGGGGAGAGGATGCCGGCAGGCAGGTGAGGGGCGGCGCCGACGCCTGCAGGAAATTCACCCTTTGCCAATCTTTGCCGCCTTGTCCTTGTCGAACCACCACAGCGTCTCGACCGGAAAGCCGAAATCGGGCTTCTGCTCGGGAAAGCCGAACATGTCCCAATAGGCGACTCGGTGATTCGCGAGATAATATGTTGGAATCCAGTCTAGCCGCGCGCGCAAGACCCGGTCGAGTGCTTTGAGCGCCGTCACCAGTTCGTTCCGGCTCTGCGCCTTGCCGGCTGCCTCGATCAGCGCATCGATGGCCTTGCTTTCGGTGCCGGGATAGTTGCGCGTTCCCGGTGTTTTCGCCATCCGGGAGTGATAGAGGTTTTCCAGGCCATCGACAGTCGGCGTCGCCCCGATCGACGATCTGAACAGGTTGAAATCGAAATCGAAATTGCTCTGCCGCGCTTCGTATTGCGTCGAGTCGACCTGTCGGATCGAAGCGTCGATGCCGATCGCCTTCATATTCTCGGACCACGGCGAGAACAGCCGAACGATGCCATCGTCCTCGGCCAGCATTTCCACCCGCAGTCGCTCGCCCTTTTGATTGACGACGAAATTGCCGGCTCGCTTCCAGCCGGCCTCGGCAAGCAGTCTCGAAGCTGCGCGCAGCAGCTTGCGATCGTGGCCCGAACCGTCGGAGACAGGCTGCATCACCGCTTCGCCGAAGGTTTCCGGCGGCAACTCGGCTCGGAACGGCTCCAGCAAGGCCAATTCCTCGGGCGAAGGCAGGCCCTCGGCCTTGTAATCCGACGGTTCGAAGTTCGATTGCGAGCGCTCGTAAGAGCCGTAAAACAGAACCCGCTTGCTCCATTCGAAATCGAAGCAATTGGCGATAGCACGTCTGACGCGCACATCGCGGAATTGCGGACGACGCTGGTTCAGCGCGACCGCCTGCATGTCCGGCGCTTTCTCGCCGGGAGATTCACGTTTGACGACCCTGCCGTCCTTCAGCGCCGGAAAGTCGTAGCCGGTCGCCCATACCCGCGAGGTAAATTCTTCGCGAAAATGCGTGTCACCCTTTTTCAGGGCTTCAAACGCTGCCTGGCGATCGAGATAAAAGTCGATACGGATGCGGTCGAAATTGTAGAGGCCGCGGTTCACCGCCAGATCCCTGCCCCAATAGTCGGCGACGCGCTCATATTCGACGGTCTGTCCGGCCGCCACGCGCCCTATTTTGTAGGGTCCGGAGCCGAGCGGCGGTGTCATCGTCGAGGCATCGAATTCGTTGGCCATATAAAACACTTTGGACACGATCGGCATTGCGACGATCGCAAGGATATTTTGCGCCGACTGCTTGCCGTCGAAGGTGAGGTCCACGGTAACCGGATCGACCGCAGCCGCGTCCGTCATATGCCGCAATGTCTGGGAAAGGTTCGGATGGCCCTTGTCCTTGTAAAGCTTCAATGCGAAGGCGACGTCCTCGGCAGTCAGTGGCGTGCCGTCATGGAAGCGCGCTTGCGGTCGCAGATTGAAGCGGAAGCCATTGCGGTCTTCAGACAGGGTAACGGACTCGGCAAGCAGCCCATAGAACGCATCCGGCTCATCGAGTGCGCTTGCCATCAACGAATCGAAACAGTGTTCGGTGCGCGGCGGCGAATCCCCCCTCAACACCAGGGAATTCAGCGTGTTGAACGTCAGGAAGCTCTGGTTGAAGGTGGCGTTAGGCGGTGCGAAATTTATCTGGCCGCCCTTGGGCGCGTCCGGATTGACGTAGTCGAAATGCGTGAAACCTTGGGGATATTTGAGGTCGCCGAAGGCCGACAGGCCGTGCAGGTTGACGCCGGTCGGGATGGCGGCGAAGGCCCGGCCGGGCAGCAGCGCGGCCGCCGCGGCAGCAGTGCCCAAGGCCAGAAAGTCGCGGCGGGCCAGAGGGGCGCGGCGAGGCAGCGCCGCCATCAATTGCCACTCTTGTATTTTGCCGCCAGCGCCTTTTCCTTGTCCGGGTCGATCCACCAGGAATTCTGGTCGACGCCGCTATAGGTCGGCTGTTTTTCCGGGATGCCGAACTTGTTCCAGTAGGCCATCCAGACCATCGACCGATGGTGTTGCGGCACGACATAGTAATTCCACAGCAGCACCCGGTCGAGCGCATGGGTGGCAGCAACCAGATCGTCACGGTCTTTCGCAAAGATGACGCGGTCGACCAGCGCATCGACGACCGGATTCTTGATGCCGGCGTAGTTGCGGGATCCAGGCGTGTCTGCGGACTTGGAACTCCAGAAGTCACGCTGCTCGTTGCCAGGCGAATCCGACTGCCCCAACTGCGATATGGTGACGTCGAAATCGAAATTGTTGAGGCGGTTGATGTATTGGGTCTGGTCGATCAGCCGCAACGTGGCGTCGACACCGATCTTGCGCAGATTGGCGATGTAGGGACTGGAAAGGACCTGGTCGGTATCGTTCCAGCCGAGGATTTCGAACTTGAACGGCTCGCCTGTCTTGGCATTGACCATCTTGCCGCCCTTGATCACCCAGCCCGCCTTGGCGAAGAGATCGACCGCAGTCTTGAGATACTTGCGTTCCGCCTGCGGCGAATCGTAGACCGGCAGCTTGAATTCCTGGGTGAAGACTTCGGGCGGCAGCTTGTCGCGATATGGCTCAAGGATTTCCAGCTCCTTGCCTTGTGGCAGGCCGCTCGATGCCAGTTCGGTGCCTTGGAAGTAACTGCTGGTACGGGTGTTGGAACCGAAGAACAAGGTACGATTCATGGCCTCGAAGTCGAGCGGGTAAGTCAGCGCGGCGCGCACCAGACGATCCCCAAACAGCGGACGCCTCGTGTTGAGCATGAAGGCCTGCATCGGTTCGGGTGAGGCGGTCTTGAATTCCTGCTTGATGACGTCGCCGGCCTGGATCGCCGGGAAATTATAGGCGGTGTTCCAGCGCCTCGAACTGTTTTCTGGCCTGATGTCATGCAGTCCGCCCTTGGTGAAGGCTTGCCAGGCGGCATTGTCGTCGAGAAAGTAGCTGAAACGCTGCCTGTCGAAATTCTCGCGGCCGATCTTCACCGGCAGTTTGGCAGCCCAGTAGTCCGGAACCCTCTGCCAGATGATTTCAGAGCCCGGCTTGAAGCTGGCGATCTTGTAGGCGGCCGAGCCGAGCGGCGGCTCCTGCGTCGGCCTGGTGACGTCGCGTTTCTTGCCGGTGGCGTCGGTACCTTCCCACCAGTGCTTCGGCAGCACGACGAGATCGCCGAGAATCTTGGGCAGTTCCCGGTTGCCCTTCTGGTCGAAATGGAATTCCACCTCGCGGTCGGAAACCGCGACCGCATCGGTGACATTCTCGAAATAGCGGCTGTACATCGGGCTGTTGGCCTTCAGCACCTGAAACGACCAGATTACATCGTCGGTGGTGATCGGCTTGCCGTCATGCCACTTGGCCCGCGGGTCGAGGCGGTATGTTGCCGACGAATAGTCGTCCGGATGTTTGTAGGCGTCGGCGATCAGCGGATGGCTGACGCTGCCTTCGTCAGTCGCCTGCTCCATCAGCGTGTCGTAGAGCAATCCGCCGCCGAACGGGGCGAAGCCAGCCGCGGCGGAACCCTGGACGATATAGGGATTGAAGCTGTCGAACGTGCCAAGCACCACCGAATTCAGCGAGCCGCCCTTCGGCGCGTTCGGATTGACGTAATCATAATGCTGGAAGTTGTCACCATATTTGGAGTCGCCGATCAGCGACGAGGTGGTGCGCCATTCGTCCGCCAAGGCTGCCTGCAGGCCGCCGGCGAAAGCCGCCACAACCAGCATCGATCTGAGAAACGTTCGGCCAACCGTCATGCCTTCTCCTCTGTGCGATAGCTGCTAGCGGACAATCTAGTTCATTTGACGCTCATGAAAACCGCGACAGGCCGGCTTTGTCGCCGCACATGCGCTTTTCCAATTGAAAAAGCCGGGCTGAACCCGGCCTTTTCAAGGAATGTTTCGATTACAATTGCGTTATTGCGCCGGAGCCGGTGCGGGAGCAGCAGGGGCCGGAGCTGGTGCGGCCGGTGCCGCACCCTCTACCGGCTTGGCCGGCGCCGCGCCTTCGGCGGGCGCGGCTGCATTCTCGGCCGAAGCGCCGGGTGTCGGCAGCGGCTTCGGACTGTCCGACAGCGTGCGCAGATAGGCGATGACGTTGGCACGGTCCTCGTCCTTCGGCAGGCCGGCGAAGCCCATCGCCGTGCCCTTCACCAGCTTCTTCGGCGAAAGCAGAAAGTTATTGAGGTGGTCGTAGGTCCATTTTTCCGCGCCGCCCTTGGAAAACTCTTTCATGCCGGCCGAATAGGCGAAGCCCGCATGTTCGGCGATGGGACGGTCGACGATGTCCCACAGATCGGGGCCGACCTTGTTCGGTCCGCCTTTTTCGCCGGTGTGGCAGGCCTGGCACTTCTTGAACACGGCCGCACCCGCCTCGGCATTGGCGTTGGCCAGGAGGTCGGCGATCGGCTTGGCTTCGGCGGGGGCTGCCGGGCCGCCCTCGGCAGGCTCCTCGGTCGCCTCGATGGCGTAGCCGGGTTTTTCCGGTGCTGGGGAGGCGAACAGCGCGTCGGATATGATGCCGACCGAGAAGACGACGAACACGGTTCCGAGCAGGCCGCCGATCAGCTTGTTGATTTCGAAAGAGTCCATACGCCCCAGGCTCCCTTTTCCGGCGGACCGATCTGTCCACTCCGTCCGTCGGCAATCGTGAACCACCCCGCGAGGCGGTCAAATCGGGCGGAAACTAGGTCTTTTGCTCTGGCGTTGCAACACCTATAAGGGCGCTTCCAGTGAGACCTTTTGCCACTTTTCCCTTCCTCTTTTTCGGATGCTTCATCACCCGATGTCCACGCTGATCCTCATCCCGGCCCGCATGGCCTCGACCCGCCTGCCGGGCAAGCCGCTGGCCGACATCGCCGGCGTTCCGATGATCGTCCATGTCGCCCGCCGCGCCGCCGAGGCCGGGCTCGGCCGGGTGGTGGTCGCTACCGATACTGACAGCGTGGCGGACGCGGTGCGGACGCACGGTTTCGAGGCGGTGATGACGCGCGTCGGCCACGAATCGGGCTCCGACCGCATCTTCGAGGCGCTGGCCACGCTGGATCCCGGGCGCAAGGTCGAAACCATCGTCAATGTGCAGGGCGACCTGCCGACCATCGATCCCGACATCATCAATGCCGCACTGAAGCCTTTCGAGGATGCGACGGTCGACATCGCCACGCTTTGCATCGAGATCGTCCGCGACGAGGAAAAGACCAATCCGAATGTCGTCAAGATCGTCGGCTCGACGCAGTCGGAGACACGGCTGCGGGCCCTCTATTTCACCCGCGCCACCGCACCCTGGGGCGAGGGGCCGCTCTATCATCACATCGGCCTCTATGCCTATCGCCGCTCAGCGCTCGAGCGCTTCGTCGCGCTGAAGCCGTCGCCGCTGGAACGGCGCGAGAAGCTCGAGCAGTTGCGGGCGCTGGAGGCCGGCATGCGCATCGATGCCGAGATCGTGCAGTCGGCGCCGTTCGGCGTCGACACGCCGGACGATCTCGAACGCGCCAGAACCGTCCTTTCAACCTGAGACATCTGGACACCTGAGACATTTGGCATGCCTGAGAAAACCAACAGAATAGCCTTCCAGGGCGAGCCGGGCGCCAATTCCGACACCGCCTGCCGCAACATGTTCCCTGATATGGAGCCGTTGCCGTGCCCGACCTTCGAGGATGCTTTCAATGCGGTCGAGACCGGCAAGGCCGACCTCGCCATGATCCCGATCGAGAACACGATTGCCGGGCGCGTCGCCGACATCCATCATCTCCTGCCGGAATCGAAGCTGCACATCGTCGGCGAATATTTCCTGCCGATCCATTTCCAGCTGATGGTTCTGCCGGGCGTCAGGCGCGACGAGATCAAGACCGTGCACAGCCACATCCATGCGCTCGGCCAGTGCCGCAAATATATCCGCAAGAACGGCTGGAAGCCGGTGGTCGCCGGCGACACGGCGGGCGCCGCCAAGCTGGTTGCCGAGCTGAAGGACCGCACCATGGCCGCGCTGGCGCCGGCGCTGGCTTCGACGCTCTACGGGCTCGACATCATCGAGCAGAATGTCGAGGATACCGACAGCAACGTCACCCGCTTCGTCGTGCTGACCAGGAACAGGCAGTGGGCCGAACGTCCCTCGGTCGAGGCCAGGATGATGACGACGTTCATCTTCCGCGTCCGCAACGTGCCGGCCGCGCTCTACAAGGCGATGGGCGGCTTCGCCACCAACGGCATCAACATGACCAAGCTGGAGAGCTACCAGCTCGGCGCATTCACGGCGACCCTGTTCTATGCCGACATCGAGGGTCATCCCGACGATCCGCTGGTAAAACTGGCGCTCGACGAGCTTGCCTTCTTCTCGCGCGAAATGCGGATTCTGGGCGTCTACCCGGCCAGCCAGTCGCGCGAGCAATGGAAGGTGGCGGACTAGCGCAGCGCCTTGCCAGGTGACGAGCATCGGGCGACATTCCTGCGATGTGGCTTTTGAAACTGACGCTCGCGGTCGCTGGATTGTATGCGGTGATTGTTGCCGTCGTGTATGTGCTCCAGTCCTGGCTGATTTTTCCGGCCGGCCTTGCGGGGTTCGGACCCGATCTGCCGGCTGGGGCCCGCCATGTCGAACTGGCGACAGAGGATGGCGAGCGCGTCGTTCTGGTCCGCCTGCCGGCAAGGCAGGCGCCGGCCGAGCCACGCCCGCTGCTGCTGGGGTTCGCCGGCAACGCCTGGAACGCCGACGCACTTGCCCTGATGCTGCACCAGTTATTTCCCGAACATGAGGTCGCTGCGCTGCACTACCGCGGCTATGCGCCGAGCAGCGGCAGCCCGTCGGCCGCCGCCCTGTTCGAGGACGCCCGACGCGCCCATGACCAGCTGGCCAGCGATGCCAAAGCCGGCATCGTCGCCATCGGCCTTAGCATCGGCGCTGCGGTTGCGGCCGATCTGGCGACGGCCCGGCCGTTGCGCGGTATCGTCATGGTGACCCCGTTCGATTCGCTCAGAGAACTCGCCGCTCACCACTATCCCTGGCTGCCGGTGCGCCTCTTGCTGCGGCACCGCATGGAGACGGCAGAAACGCTGCGCAACCTCGATGTGCCCACAGCCGTCATCACCGCCGAGAACGACACCATCGTACCTGCGGCGCGTTCGGCACCTCTGCGCGAGGCTGCCCGTGACCTGCGCAGCCACATCGCCATAGCGGCTGGCCACAACGACCTCTATGGCCATCCCGACTTCGCCGGAGCGCTACGCGCCTCCGTTGCGGCGGTCACGCGCGATTGACGAGCAGTTGGGTGGCGAACGGACAAGCTCTGGCAGCAATTTGGCCGCAAGACACAATGGGGCGTCAACCGCGCCGCGCCGCCTCGATCGCGGCGACGTCGATTTTCACCATGGTCATCATCGCATCAAACGCGCGCTTTGCCTCGTCGCCGCCAGCCGCCATCGCGTCAGTCAGCACGCGCGGCGTGATTTGCCAGGAAATCCCCCATTTGTCTTTGCACCAGCCGCACACGCTCTCCTGGCCGCCATTGCCGACGATGGCATTCCAATAACGGTCGGTCTCCTCCTGATCGTCGGTGGCGATCTGGAACGAGAACGCTTCGTTGTGCTTGAACTCGGGACCCCCGTTGAGGCCGACACAAGGAAGGCCTGCGACTGTGAATTCGACCGTCAACACGTCGCCTTCTTTGCCGGCCGGGTAGTCACTGGGTGCACGGTGCACAGCACCCACCACGCTGTCAGGAAATATCTCGGAGTAGAAGCGGGCGGCAGCTTCGGCGTCCTTATCGTACCAGAGGCAAATCGTATTCTTTGCCATTTGCGGGTTCCTTTCGCTTTGGGGCCAAGTTCCCCATCCGCCCTCTTCCGAAATAGGTAGCCAACCACTTTTCTCCACCCTGCGATGACTGGAGTTGGCCTTTCTGCACACCATCACAGGGTGGCCGGCCATGGACATGACAGGTGGGTTGCGGAAGGTGTTTCAATTGAAAGCAGATTCCTTCGCTCCTGAAATCGGAATGTAACGTCCTCCGCGAATTTTTCGCCCCGCCTTCGTTCGCATCGGATCGACGAGCGGACGGAATTGAGTCAACACGGAGTTTGTCACCATGACCACGAAGCACTTCAGAAACGGGGGGATCGCCGTCGATCGGTCCGATCCCGCCATCGTAACTGAGAAGAAAACAGGCAGGCCGACCGCGCCACGGATCGTTGGTCTTCGCCACGTCGGCATGGTCGCCGAAAACCCGGCTGCGCTCGCGCGATTTTATGAGGATGTCCTCGGCCTTCAGGTGGTCGGCGGCAGCGGCGAAGAAAACCCGTTCGGCGCCACCGCCTTCCTGAGCAGCGATCCGGCCGAAGAGTCCCATCAGATCGCGATCTTCACCAATCCTGCCTTGCGCCACATCGCCTTCAAGGTTGGCACATTGGCCGATCTGCGCGCCGCTTACACGCGCATCATCGACATGGGGCTGCCGATCAAAATGGCCTTCAATCACGGTGTATCGCTTGCGTTCTATTTCGATGACCCTGAGGGAAATCTCGTCGAAGTCTACTGGGCGACCGGCATGGCCTTCGACCAGCCTTACGGGGATCCGCTCGATTTGGCGCTGCCCGAAGAGGCGTTGCGGCAGGAGGTCGAGCAACTGGTGCGGCAGGCGAGTGAACAGACGCCACAATCTCTGCCGTTCGCATCCGCGTCGTAGCGGGTCGCTCCTTCATCCCTCCCACTATTCAATTCTCACGTCTGACGAGGAAATAGCAATGACGACACCGCTACCACGGACGCGTACTGCTGCGCCTGACCATGTCATGACGGACGTCTGGCAGGCCCATATGGATCACGAATTCATCACCAAGGACGTCGATGCAACCATGCAGACCATGGTCAACGACCCACACGTCATTCATGTACCGGTCGCCACCGGCGGCCGCGGCTGGGACAACGTCCGGAACTTCTATGCGACGTCCTTTATTGGCCGCAGTCCGCAAAACACCAGGCTCGATCTCATCTCACGGACCGTAGGAGAGAAACGCATCGTCGACGAGTTTCTGTTCTCTTTCATTCACGATATCGAGATGCCGTGGATCCTGCCCGGCGTCGAGCCGACCGGCAGGCCGGTGAACATCCCGGTGGTCGCTATCGTTTCAATTCAGGACGGCCGGGTCGAAAGCGAGCACATCTATTGGGACCAAGCTTCGGTGCTTGCGCAGATCGGACTGATCGACAAGACGGCTCTGCCGATCCTCGGTGCGACGCAATCACGCGCGCTGACCGATGCAGCCGAGCCGCTCAACGCGCTGATTTCCTCCTCCGCGCGCTTCGCGCGGCCAAGAAGAGACAGGTGAAGACCGGCAGCGCCGCGAAAGAGACCGATCGGCGTGGCGGCTCTCGGATTGAGAGTCGCTGCGGCCGGATTATTACCGTCCGCATGGCGGCACCGCTGGCTACGACGGTAGCTTCCGTCGACGCGGTGAAACTTGTGATTGGAATGCGTCCGCATGCTTATCTTGTTCATCATCGCAGCCATTGTCTTTCGCATCGTGATGCTTGCGATCTCGATGCGAAATGAAAAAGCGCTGCGAGAGAACCGGGCCATCGAGTACGGTTCGCGGAACTCGCGCTGGCTCGCCCTGGCCCACATTACGTTTTACATCGCAGCTTCGATTGAAGGCCTTGCTCGACCGACGTCTTTCGACCTCGTCACGATCATCGGGCTAGTCCTGTATGGCTTCGGTGCCGTGATGTTGCTGGTCGTCGCGTTTCTGCTTGGTCGTTTCTGGACGGTAAAGCTAATGATCGCCCGAGACCATGTGCTGATAACGCACCCTCTTTTTGGGTGGGTTCGCCATCCGAACTATTATCTCAACATTCTCCCCGAGCTCCTTGGTTTCGCGCTTACGCTGCATGCCTTTTTCACTCTTGTGGTCGGCCTGGCGATTTACGCGGTGCCGCTTGGCATCCGCATATTCCAGGAGGAGCGGGCCATGCGCAAGCACTTCCCTGGCTACTGACAGACTGATGCCGTCTGCTTGTTGGGGCGCTTCAGTATAAACAGAGGTGGTTATCAATCAAACAAGTTGATGCATTTCAAATGAAACAATCGAGACATACTGCATAAACATTGTGGTGGTAGCCAGGTTGCCTCGGGACGTCGAGAGAAACTAAGTGTGCCAATTACAGGCATAGTTACCACGTCATCACAAGATAGGAATACGGGAGATCATCCAGATGACCTCAAGATCAGCAACCTTTGTCGCGTCTGCAATCGCGATCATAATTATCACCGCCGCCCCGGCCGCTCCGCTGACACTTGCGGAGGCAGCGCGGATCGACGCATCATCGTCCCCCGCGCCCGGCGAGCCGAGCCTTGCCGAAATCCGCCAGGCAACGGAGCGGTTCCGCAACGTCAATGTCGCGGTCGCGGAGGGCTACATCCGCGATCCCGCAAACATGTGCGAGACCGCCGAAATGACGGGACAGCCGCCGAAATTAGGGGCTATGGGCCTCCATTACTTTCGCCCCGATATGCTCGGCATCACCGCTCCGCCCAACCCGCGCGTCGACGGCACCGGCACGCACACGGACTTCGGCAAGCCCGCGGTCCTCGTCTACGAGCCGCAGGCCGACGGATCGCTCGAGCTGATCGCGGTGGAGAATCTCGTCTTCGCGAAAGCGTGGAAGGAAGCCGGCCACGACGCCCCGCCTTCGTTCCACGGCGTTCCCTGGGACACTATGATCGACGACCCGGCGACGCCCGTGGATGAGGCGCATAACTTCGAGCCGCATCACGACCGGCATGTCTGGCTCTATCGAGAAAACCCGAACGGCATCTTCGCCCAGTTCAATCCGCGGGTGACCTGCGCGCATCACAATCCCGGTGCGCCACACGCCCACCAGCATGCATCAGGCCAGTAAGACCCAGCCCACCTGCCGTTCGGCTCGCGCCGAGCGGCAGGTGACGCTCGGAGCGCACGCGCTCGGCGCGGGCGCTCAACGAACGCAATCTCGGCAACGCCAGGACAGCGCCAGTCACATGTGGGACAACGGGCTCAAGCAAGCCAGTCTTCGCCGGACCCGAATCTCACGCCATCTTCCGGCGCGGCGACAGCACCGGGGCTGACTGCGAGATCACTCCCAGATCCCGCGAACTTCTCTTACCCAGATGTCGGAATTCCGGCTCGACATTCGTCCTTTGCTTGGCACAATCGAAGAAGGAAGGCGACGAGATGCGGAGCCTGATCTCGATCAACGACGGCACGCACGATGGCGTCATTCAATCACCTGGAGCCTGCCAATGAGCCCCACCATCACCGCCTTTGAACGGTCGCCCGATCGCGGCAGGGGACTGGCGCGCGACATGCGTGTTCGCTGGGCGCTCGAAGAAGTCGGCCTGCCTTACAAGGTTCGTCTCGTTTCGTTCAAAGCGATGAAGGAACCCGCGCAACTCGCGCTTCATCCTTTCGGGCAGATTCCGACCTTTGAAGAAGGCGATCTCGCGCTGTTCGAGTCGGGGGCGATCGTGTTCCATATCGCCGAGCGCCATGCGGGCCTGCTGCCGGACGAGGCGAATGCCAGGGCGCGCGCAATCTCATGGATGTTTGCCGCGCTAAACACCGTGGAGCCGCCGATCCTTGAACGCCAAACCGCCGTGCTCCTGGAGCGCGACGAGACCTGGCACGAACAGCGCCTGCCTATGGTCGAAGATCGCATCCGTGACCGGCTGGGCGAGCTTTCCGGTCGCCTTGGCGATGCCGACTGGCTCGATGGTGCATTCAGCGCCGGAGACCTGATGATGGTGCACGTGCTGCTAAGGTTGAGCGGGTCGGGTATGCTGGACGAATATCCGAACCTCTCCGCCTATGTCGCCCGTGGCGAAGCCCGGCCCGCCTACAAGCGTGCTTTCGCCGCTCAACTGGCGGTTTTCACCGGCAAGTCACCAACTTAACTCAGCGGCGCGTAGTCGATCTCCAAAAACGCCGCGACTTCCGGGATCCAGCGGTCGCGGACGAAGGCGACGTGGTCGGGATGGTCGTTGTAGCCGGAATAGGCAGCCTGGTCGGCGAACTCCATCGAGAAGCCGAAACGATAATCGTTCTTCGGGCTGACCTGCCGCAACTGCTCGAATTTCTCGACGCCCGGTATCGCCGCCAGTATTTTGGCGTCTGCCAGAAATTTTGCCTCCTCGGCCGAGCTCTCCTTGTGCTTCAGCCTGAACACCACTGTATGACGGATCATTTTTGCTTCCCCTGCAGGCTATGCGCTGTCGGCCCAGGCGCGGATGAGGTTGTAGGCGATCGCCCCCTTCGGCGGCGTGACCAGGCCGCCCGGATGCTCGCGGGCCAGCATCGACAGCACCTCGTCGCGAAAGAACCAGCGGCAGTCTTCCAACTCGTTGAGGTCGGCCTGGATGTCGTCGTTGAGCGGCTCGCCGAAGCAGCCGATCATCAGCGAATAGGGAAACGGCCAGGGCTGGCTGGCGTGATAGACGACGCGGCCAAGCCGGATACCGGCTTCCTCCAGCGTTTCACGGCGCACCGCCGCCTCGATCGTCTCGCCCGGCTCGATGAAGCCGGCAAGCGCCGAATACATGCCGGGCGCGAAATGCCGGCCGCGGCCGAGCAGGCATTTTTCACGCGTCGCCGTCAGCATGATCGCCACCGGGTCGGTTCGCGGAAAATGCTCGGTGGCGCAGGCCGGGCAAAGCCGCTTGTAGCCGCCGGCCCGCATCGCGGCTTCAGCGCCGCATTTGCTGCAGAAGCGGTGGCTGGCATGCCAGGCGAGCAGCGCTGCTCCTTGCGCCATCGCGCCGGCCGCCGCCTCGTCGATCAGCCCCTGCATGTAGACCGAGCGATAGTCGATGGCCTTGATGGTATCGGGCAGCTGTTCGGGGTCGATGCCGGCCGGTACGGCGAGCACCGGGCCGCTGTCGGAAAAACCGAGCAGGACGCCACGGTCGAGCGACGCCTCGAGCGGCCGGCTTTCCTCGGCGCCGAACCAGGGGTCGAAGCCGCCACCAATGAGCTTCAGGTAGAGCCGCCCGCCATGAATCAGCAAAAGCCTGGCTGAAGGATCGGCGAGCGCCTTTTCGACGGAATCGTCGGCGCGGTTTTCCGATTGCCGGTCGATCATGTTGCCGGCAAAGCCGACGAACTGGCTCGGCTCGCGCAAGGGCGCGTCAAACAGGCGGAAGCTCATCGAGACTCAACTTCAGGATGGACACGGGACAGGCTTATAGCGCCGCCTTTATCTTCTGCGCAAACCGGCGGAGGTCCGAGCGCTCGTAGGGCTCGCGCATACCGTGCCCCCACACCGGGCCCGGCCAGCCGGGATCGCCTTCCGAGCGCGCGATGACATGGACATGCAACTGGCGGACGATGTTGCCAAGTGCGCCGCTGTTTATCTTGGTGCAGCCGGTCACGCTTTTCAGCGCCTGCGCCACCATATTGGTCTCGAAGGTCAGCATCGCCTGGTCGAGCGGCGTCAAATCATGGATTTCCTCCGCGCCCGGCCGCTGCGGCACCAGAAGCAGCCACGGCCAGCGGCGGTCGTTCATCACCCGCAACTCGCACAGGCCGAGCCACATCAACTGCTCGCTGTCGGCCTCCAGACGAGCATCCAGCGTGAATCCGGCCTCGAGGCCCGGCGACATCGGCGTTTCCTTCACTTTTGTAGTATTTTTTTACTCCATGGACGCTAGAGCGGCCGCCGTTAGCCCGCAAGAGGGCGGCAAGCGAATCAAGGCCTATCGTGGCGATGATGGTCCGGCGAAGAACTCAGGGTATGGTCTGCCAAGACTTTGGGCTGGAATGAAGTCACCATCTCGCCCTCTCTGGTCTGCCGGTCATGGCTTTCGCTCATCTGTTCTTGCTTTGTGCCGGCCGCTATGCCAGTAGTTTCAACTTGGTGCTTAATCGCGCCAGCGATCCGCCTCCGAGGCGGTTTTTTTATTTTCTGGTTTCGCCGCCTGTCACTGCGCCCTTGCATTTCATCGCCGGATTGCCGATATGGGAGCCGGGAGGTTGGTGGTGGACGGTCCACTCGCCAACCGGGTCAGGTCCGGAAGGAAGCAGCCCTAACGAGCCCGGAACGGGTCATTGTTCCAGCCTCCCACCTCTTCGCCTTTCTCCCGCGACATTGACGGCGCCAAGCCCTGCGGGCGAAACTATGCGCAGGAATCGGCCGCCTTGAGCCGCGGCCCTTGGAGCTTTACGGGCGAATGAGCGAAGCCGGAAATTCGGGAACGGAAAAAGCCGCCGCCTATCGCGTTCTGGCGCGCAAATACCGTCCTGCCAATTTCTCCGAACTGATCGGCCAGGAGCCGATGGTCCGCACCCTCACCAACGCTTTCGCCACCGGCCGCATCGCCCAGGCCTGGATGCTGACCGGCGTGCGCGGTGTCGGCAAGACGACGACGGCGCGCATACTGGCGCGGGCCCTGAACTACAAAACATCTGATGTCGACCAGCCTTCGGTCGATCTTGCCGTGCCGGGCGAGCATTGCCAGGCGATCATGGAAGGCCGCCATGTCGACGTCATTGAGATGGACGCCGCCTCGCACACCGGCATCGACGACATCAGAGACATCATCGAGCGCGTGCGTTACGCGCCGGTGTCGGCGCGCTACAAGGTCTACATCATCGACGAAGTGCACATGCTCTCGACGCAGGCCTTCAACGGCCTGCTGAAGACGCTGGAAGAGCCGCCGCCGCACGTCAAATTCATTTTCGCCACCACCGAAATCAGAAAAGTTCCGATCACCGTTCTGTCGCGCTGCCAGCGCTTCGATCTCAGGCGTATCGATGCCGGCACGTTGGTCGCGCACCTCTCCTCGATCGCCAGAAAAGAAGGCATCGCGGTCGATGACGACGCGCTGGCGATGATCGCCCGTGCGGCCGAGGGCTCGGCGCGCGATTCGCTGTCCATTCTCGACCAGGCGATCGCCCATGGCAGCGGCGTGGTCAGCGCCGAAGCGGTGCGCGCCATGCTCGGGCTGGCCGACCGCGCCCGCATCGTCGACCTGTTCGAACATGTGATGAAAGGCGATGTGGCGGCCGCACTGGCCGAATTCCGCAACCAGTACGACACCGGCGCCGATCCGGCCGCTGTGCTGACCGACCTGGCCGAGTTCAACCATCTCGTCACCCGGCTGCGCTTCGTGCCGACAGCCCTCGAGGACGCCTCGCTGTCAGAGGACGAGCGACGGCGCGGCGCCGATTTCGCCAAGGCGCTGTCGGTCAGGGTGCTGTCGCGGACCTGGCAGATGCTGTTGAAAGGCATTCCCGAGGTGCAGTCCTCCAACCGGCCGGTCAGCGCCGCCGAAATGGTGCTGATCCGGCTGGCGCATGCCGCCGACTTGCCGACACTGGACGAGGCGCTGAAATCGCTGGAGGGCGCAGCGTCGGTGCCGAATGGCGCGCCACGCTCGAATGGTGCACCCGCAACCCCTGCCGCCGCAAATCCCGGCCCGGCAAATCCCGGCCCAGCAAATCCCGGTAATGGCGGCGCCAGCGTGGCGCAGACGCGGATGCCGGCGGCCAATGGCGGCGCCCAGACCATGCGGCTGGTCGAACCCGAGCCGATGCCTGCGCCTTTCGTTCCGGCGCCGGAGCCGGTCGCCGATGCGCCGCCGGTGCCGGTGAAATCGCTGGCCGACATCATCGCCCTTGCCGACGCCCAGCGCGACATCGCCTTCAAGGTGCTGGTCAAGCGCTGCGTGCGCCTGGTGCGCATCGAGCCGGGCCGCATCGACGTCAGCCTGACCGACGACGCGCCGAAGATGCTGCTCAACGATCTGACCGCCAAATTGCGCGCTTGGACCGGACGCAGCTGGCTGGTGTCGCTGTCGAAGGAAGCGGGCGGCCAGACGCTGGCCGAGATGGAATCGACCAAGCGCGAAAACGCCCTCCTTGATGCCAAGAGCGACCCGACCGTCGCCGCCATCCTGGCGCGTTTTCCCGGCGCCAAGATCATCGACGTGCGCATTCCCGACGCACCGGAAGCCGATGCGGTGGAGGCCGAGGTTCCGATCGAGCCGGCCACCGACGAAGACGAAACCTGAGCAACCGAAGGTCAGCGAAGCAAAAAAAAATGGGAGCCGGTTTTCGGAGACGATCATGCTTAAAAAAGAAACAAATCAATCGTAGAGGACCACGCGATGAAAGATCTTCTCGGCCTGATGGGCAAGGCGAAAGAAATGCAGGCCAAGTTCCAGGCCATGCAGGACGAGATCGCCACGTTGGAAGCCACCGGACAGGCCGGCGGCGGCCTGGTCAGCGTGACGCTGACCGGCAAATTCGAGATGAAGTCCCTGAAAATCGACCCGTCACTGTTCAAGGAGGACGAGGTCGAGATTCTGGAGGATCTGCTTCTCGCCGCCCACAATGACGCCAGGGCCAAGGTCGAACAGATGATGCAGGAAAAGACCCAGGCACTGACCGCAGGACTGCCGATTCCGCCGGGAATGAAGCTGCCGTTCTAAGAGGCTTGGAAACTCTACTCCGGCGGCCATCTGATGGCGGTTTCTGCGCTTCCGGTGCTCACGGACCCAAAATGTCCGCTCCGCTCCGGTTCTCGAAACCACCACCATATGACTCGCCGGAACGACTTTCCAACAGCCTCTCAGCTGTATTGATGGTTGTGCCGATCGAGCGAGTCCGGGGAGCGCACCGCTTCACCGTCTGCCCGCCCGCTGTGTCTATTGGGCAACTCCGCAGACTTAATAACGCTTTAGCCATCTTTTTGCCCGAAAGTGTCTCATTCTTGCCGCAACCAGGGGCGGGCTGGCGACAGAATGAGGGATATCTTTGATCGTGACCCGATGGAAGACGCCGTTGCTGCTCGGCGTCATCACCTCTCCGCTGTTTTTGGCCGCCTGCAGTCAGACCACGCACGGCCTGTCCGTGGCCAGCCTGACCGATACCGCCAGGTCCCGGCCCTACAATCACACGGCGAAGGACAAGGAGTGCCTCCAGCGCGCGATGTTCTTCGAATCCAACCGGTCGAGCCGCGACGGCATGATTGCCGTCGGCACGGTGGTGATGAACCGGCTGCGCTCCGGCAAGCACGGCAACACCATCTGCCAGGTGGTCGGCGAACGCGGCCAGTTCGCGCCGGGCGTGATGACACGGCCGATGAATTCGAAGGCGATGCCCGATGTCGAGGAAGCTGCCGAGGCGGTGCTCAGGGGCGAGCGCAAGGCCAAGCTGAAGAACTCGATGTTCTTTCACACTGCCGGCCTGCGTTTCCCTTACAAGAACATGCACTACACCATGGTCGCCGGCGGCAACGCCTTCTACGAAAAGCGCGGCCGGAACTGGAAACCGTTGCCGGACGAGCCAACGGTCGCGGTGGCGCAGGCGACGCCGCGGCGGTCGCGCGCCGCACCGGTGACGCTCATGGCCTCTGCGGCGCCGGCCGCCAAATTAACACCGACCAAGGCAACCTATGTGACGGCGGTCGCATCGCAACCGGCAAAGGCTACTCCAGGGAAGGCAACGCCGGAGAAGGTGACCTTTGTGGCGATGCAGGAGCCGGACGCCGCCCGTTTCGGCAGCACCGCCGGTGCGCAACCGGCTAGTTCATTCCCGACGGCGCCGGCCGAGCCGACGATGTCGTTTGAATCGACACCCGAGAATACCGATGCCATCGGTGCGATGATCGCCGGCCAGGGCAGGCCGCTGGAAGCCTACTGAGCTATTGATAGTCGACGTCGGCAGCGCAAGCCGACGCGATTGTCCCGCAGCAGCGTCGTTGCGCTCGAAGGACACGCGCCGCTGCGGTGTTCCAAAACCCATTGAAAAATCCTAAACCGATGCGATGTCGAAGCGAATCGCCGGTCCCGAGATCGAACGCCTGATCCAGCTCCTGGCCAAAGTGCCGGGGCTTGGGCCCCGTTCGGCCAGGCGGGCAGCGCTTCACCTCATCAAGAAGAAGGAGCAGTTGCTGTCGCCGCTCGCCGCCGCTATGAGCGAGGCGGTGGATAAGGTGCGCATCTGCTCGACCTGCGGCAATGTCGATACGTCCGACCCCTGCATGATCTGCACCGATCCGCGCCGCGACGCCGGCACGCTCATCGTCGTCGAGGACGTGGCCGACCTGTGGGCGCTGGAGCGGGCGGCCGCCATGAATGTCCGCTATCACGTGCTCGGCGGCTCGCTGTCGCCGCTCGACGGCATCGGCCCCGAGCAGCTCAACATCCGCTCGCTGGTCGACCGCGTCGCCGGCGGCGAGGTCAAGGAGGTGATCCTTGCCGTCAACGCCACCGTCGAGGGCCAGACCACCGCGCATTATCTCACCGATCAATTGTCCGGCTTCGATATCAAGGTGACGCGGCTGGCGCATGGCGTCCCGGTCGGCGGCGAACTCGACTATCTCGACGAAGGCACGCTGGCCGCCGCGCTGCGCTCGCGAACGGCGTTTTGAGGCTGTTGGGGGGAGGTGCTTCTGAAATGACTGCGTTCCGTGGCATCCCCCTCTGTCCTGCCGGACATCTCCCCCTCAAGGGGGGAGATTGGCTGTCGCGTTGGCTTTCGCTATTCTTCAACGTTGCAAGAGTGGCGACAAGATTGAAGCTGCCGATCTCCCCCCTTGAGGGGGAGATGTCCGGCAGGACAGAGGGGGGTGGGACGGATCGCTGCTTTCACAAAGTCGCGTTTCTCCTCGCCGCACTGACTGCATTCCTCCTCGCCACCACTCCCGCCTCCGCCACAAAACTCGACACCCAGTTCCGTGCCTGGCTCAACAACGACCTCTGGCCCGAGGCCAACGCCAAGGGCATCTTGAGAAAAACCTTCGACGCCGCCTTCGACGGCATCAAACCGAACCTCAAACTGCCCGACCTGGCAATGCCGGGCAAAAAGGCGACGACGCCGCAAAAGCAGCATCAGGCGGAGTTCGGTTCGCCCGGCGCCTATTTCGCCGAAAAGACGGTTCGCGCCGTGACCGCTGGTGGGCGCACCCGCAAGGCGGCCAATGCCAGGACCATTGCCGCGATCGAGAAGCGCTACGGCGTGCCGGGCGAGGTGCTGCTGGCGATCTGGGGCCGCGAGAGCGGCTTTGGCGCGGCGAAAATGCCTTACGACGCCTTCGAAGTGCTGGGGACCAAGGCCTTCATGGCGACCAGGAAGGATTTCTTCCGTACCGAGCTTATGGCAGCGCTCGAGATCGTCGAGCGCGGGCTGGCCCCGGTCGGCGCGATGAAATCGTCATGGGCCGGCGCACTCGGCCAGCCGCAGTTCATGCCGAGTTCGTTCCTCAAACATGCCGTCGACTTCGATGGCGACGGTCGGGTCGACATTTGGAACTCGGTGCCGGACACGCTGGCCTCGATCGCCAACTACCTCGTCCATTATGGCTGGGTGAAGGGCCGCGGCTGGGGTTTTGAGGTGACGGTGCCGGAAGCGGTCTCCTGTTCGCTCGAAGGCCCCGACCAGGGCAAAAGGATTTCCGAGTGGGCTGATATGGGCATCAAGCGTGTCGCGGCAAGACCGTTCCCGGCGCGCGAATTGAAGGCCGAAGGCTTCCTTCTGATGCCGGCCGGGCGCAGCGGTCCGGCCTTCATCGTCACGCCAAATTTCTACGTGCTGAAGCAATACAACACCAGCGATCTCTACGCCCTGTTCATCGGCCACGGCGCTGACCGCATCGCCAACGGCGACAGCAATTTTTCTGGGCGCTGGGGCGCGGTCGGCGGGCTCCACAGGTCCGATATCGCCGCCTTGCAGCGGGCGCTGGAGGCCGAGGGCCACGATGTCGGCAGCGCCGACGGCCTGCCCGGTTTCAAGACGCGCCGGTCGATCGGCAAATGGCAGGCCAGGAACGGTCGCGCCGCCACCTGTTTTCCCGACGCCGACCTGGTCACCGCGTTGAAATAGCTGCGCTCCGGGTTGTTGCTTCCGGCGGTGGTGGCTGCCTGATCTGGCCCAACAAACAGCTTTGCAAATGCTCGTTGCCGCGCCTGAAACCGCCGGATATGGTGAGGCCGAACTGGATAAAAATCACCAGGACGACCGGTTCAGGGTCACCGTTCGATTAGAGCGCCGCGCGTCCGTTGGACACGCAAAGGACGCTCTAAGACTTTGAACTACACATCGTGCTTGCCGAAAATCGATTCCGATTTTCGGGCCGATGTGTCAAGTGAATGCCAAACCCTGAGCCGGGAACTCAGGTCAACAAAAACAGGGAACAGTTAAAAATGATGATGGAAAAGTTTGCCCTACGCTCCCGCGTCCTGCTTGCCGGCGCAGCCATGTCCGCGCTGCTTCTGGCCGGTGCGCCTGCCCTTGCTGTCACGCCGGCCGACACGCTGGTCGAGGGTTTCGCCATCGACGACATCATCTCGATGGATCCGGGCGAGGCGTTCGAGCTGTCGACCGCCGAGGTCACCGGCAACACCTACGACCTGCTTGTCCGCCTCGACTTGAGCGACACGTCCAAGGTCAAGGGCGATCTCGCCGAAAGCTGGACTGTCTCCGACGACGGATTGACATACACTTTCAAGCTCAAGCCCGGCCTGAAATTTGCCTCGGGCAATCCGATCACCGCGGCTGATGTCGCCTACTCGTTCGAGCGCGCCATCAAGCTCGACAAGAGCCCGGCCTTCATAATCGGCCAGTTCGGCATCAATGGCGACAACGTCACCGAGAAGGCCAAGGCCGTCGATGACACGACGTTCCAGTTCACGGTCGACAAGGCCTATGCGCCGAGCTTCGTCCTGAACTGCCTGTCGGCAACAGTCGCGTCGGTCGTCGACGCCAAGCTGGTCAAGGAGCATGCCGCCGCGGTGACGCCCAGTGCCGACTACAAATACGACAACGACTTCGGCAACGCCTGGCTGAAGACCGGCTATGCCGGCTCCGGCGCCTTCAAGCTGCGCGAATGGCGGGCCAACGAGGTCGTCGTCATGGAGCGCAACGACAATTACCACGGCGAAAAGGCCAAGCTCGCCCGCGTCATCTATCGCAACATGAAGGAAAGCTCGGGCCAGCGCCTGGCGCTGGAGGCCGGCGACATCGACGTTGCCCGCAATCTCGAGCCGAACGACCTCGACGCCATCGCCAAGAACGCCGATCTCACCACCACCAGCGCGCCGAAGGGCACGGTCTTCTACATCAGCCTCAATCAGAAGAACCCGAACCTCGCCAAGCCGGAGGTTCGCCAGGCCTTCAAATATCTCGTCGACTATGATGCCTTGAGCTCGACCATCCTCAAGGGCATCGGCGAGATCCACCAGACCTTCCTGCCAAAAGGCGTGCTTGGCGAGCTGGACGAAAATCTGTTCAAATTCGACCTCGCCAAGGCCAAGGAACTGCTCGCCAAGGCCGGCTTGGCCGACGGCTTCAGCGTCACCATGGACGTACGCAACACCCAGCCGGTGACCGGCATGGCGGAATCGTTCCAGCAGACGCTCGGCCAGGCCGGCGTCAAGCTGGAGATCATTCCCGGCGATGGCAAGCAGACGCTGACCAAATACCGCGCTCGCAATCACGACATCTATATCGGCCAGTGGGGCCAGGATTATTTCGATCCGAACTCCAACGCCCAGACCTTCGCCAGCAACCCCGACAATTCGGATGAAGGCAAGACCAAGACGCTGGCCTGGCGCAACGCCTGGGACATTCCGGACTTGACCAAGCAGACCGAAGCGGCCCTGCTCGAGAAGGATCCGGCCAAGCGCGCCGCAATGTACCAGGATCTGCAGAGGAAGATTCTCGAAACCAGTCCTTTCATCATCGTTCACCAGCAGCTGGAAGTGGCCGGCCTGCGCAAGAACCTCAAGGGCTTTGCGCTCGGCCCGAGCTTCGACACCAATTTTGTCAGCCAGATCTCCAAGGAGTGACGCCGGCGGACGCGCCGCATGAGTACTGTTGAAAGCGAAGCGACGGCACGGCGCGGCAGCGCTCGCACCGTCGCTATGGCGTCGTCGATCGCCCGTTTCCTGGTCATCGCGATAACCACCTATCTCGGTCTTCTCGCGGTGACCTTCTTCATCGGCCGGGTGATCCCGATCGACCCGGTGCTGGCGGTGCTCGGCGACCGGGCGCCGGCCAATGTCGTCGAGCGCACCCGCCGCGAGATGGGGCTCGACCTGCCGCTGATCGAGCAGTTCTACATCTATGTGAAGAATGCCCTGAACGGCAATTTCGGCACCTCGGTGCTGACCACCAATCCTGTCATGACCGACATCCGCCGCGCCTTTCCGGCGACGATCGAACTGGCGACGCTGGGAACGCTGATCGGTGCTTTGCTTGGTGTGCCGCTCGGCGTGCTGGCCGCGGTCCGGCGCGGCAGCATCATCGACCAGATCGTGCGGATCATCGGCCTGGTCGGCTATTCCGTGCCGATCTTCTGGCTGGGACTGCTGGCGCTCGTGCTGTTCTACGCCAGGCTGCAATGGGTGGCTTTTCCCGGCCGCCTCGACATCGTCTACGAATATACCTTCACCCCGATCACCGGCTTTTATCTCCTGGATGCGCTGTGGCAGCGGCAGTGGGATGTGTTTCGCGACGCCTTTCGCCACATCATCCTGCCGGCCTCGCTGCTTGGCTATTTCTCGCTCGCCTATATCAGCCGCATGACGCGATCGTTCATGCTGAACGAGCTTGCCCAGGAATATATCGTCGCGGCGCGCGCCAAGGGCCTGTCGGAAACGCGCATCATCTGGGGCCACGCGCTACGCAACGCCGCGGTGCCGATGGTCACCGTGATCGCACTCTCCTATGCCGGTCTGCTCGAAGGTTCGGTGCTCACCGAGACCGTGTTCTCATGGCCGGGCATCGGCCTCTACATCACCAATTCCCTGCAGAACGCCGACATGAACGCCGTGCTCGGCGGCACCATCATCATCGGCTCGGTGTTCATCGGCATCAATCTGCTGTCCGACCTGCTTTATCGGGTGCTCGATCCAAGGACCAAGGTACGATGAGCAGAGGTATTGCACTTTCGGGCTTGGCTGCGGCCAATCACCCCCACTCCAGCCCTTCGGGCCACCTCTCCCCCTGCCCGGGGGAGAGGAAAAGCTGGTCGCACGCTTGGCGCCTTTCCTCTCCCCCGTCGAACGGGGGAGAGGTGGTCTGCGAAGCAGACCGGAGTGGGGGTCGACAGCTTCAAGAGGTATCGCCATGACCGCCTCCCACGCCGGCCCCCTCTCCCGCCGCGACTGGCTGCTCAGCGAGCGGCCGGCGTCGCGCATGCAGGCCAGGCTCGGCCGCGCCTATGTCGCGTGGCGGCGCTTTTCAGCCAACCGGCTGGCGTTTCTCGGCCTGCTCATCATCATCGCTTTGCTGGTGGTCGCCGCCTTTGCCGATGTGCTGGCGCCCTATTCGCCGACATTCGGCGACCTCAAGGGCTCGCGGCTGCTGGCGCCAAGTGCCGAGCACTGGTTCGGCACCGACGACCTCGGCCGCGACATCCTTTCGCGCGTCATCTTCGGCTCGCGATGGACGCTTTACGTCGTCATTCTCGTCGCAGTCATCGCCGCTCCTATCGGCCTGCTGGTCGGCACCGTCGCCGGTTATGCCGGCGGCTGGATCGATGCGATCCTGATGCGTATCACCGACATCTTTCTCGCCTTTCCGAAGCTGATCCTGGCGCTGGCCTTCGTCGCCGCACTTGGCCCTGGCATCGAGAATGCGGTGCTCGCCATCGCCGTCACCTCATGGCCGCCCTACGCCCGTATTGCGCGTGCCGAAACGCTCACCGTGCGCAATTCGGATTACATCAAGGCGGTGCAATTGATGGGCGCCTCGCCGTTCCGCATCGTGCTGCGCCATATCATGCCGCTCTGCATCTCGTCGCTGATCGTCAGGGTGACGCTCGACATGGCCGGCATCATCCTGACCGCCGCCGGTCTCGGCTTCCTTGGCCTCGGCGCGCAACCGCCGCTGCCGGAATGGGGCGCGATGATCGCGTCGGGCCGCCGCTTCGTGCTTGACCAATGGTGGGTGGCCGGTGCACCGGGCTTTGCCATCCTCATCGTCAGCCTCGGCTTCAACCTGCTCGGCGACGGCCTGCGCGACGCGCTCGACCCGCGCAGTGGTGACCAATGAGCACGCTTCTCGAGGTCGACGATCTGCGCGTCACCTTCCCGACGCGCACCGGCCGGATCGAGGCGGTGCGCGGCGTTTCCTTTTCGCTCGGCCGCGAACGGCTCGGCATCGTCGGCGAGAGCGGTTCCGGCAAGTCGCAGACCGGCCGCGCCATCATGGGCCTGACCCCGCCGCAGGCCGAGGTCACGGCCAGCAAACTTGCCTTCGACGGCATCGACCTGCTCGCCGCCTCGCCCCGCGACCGCCGGGCGCTGCGCGGCAAGCGCATCGCCATGATCCTGCAGGATCCAAAATACTCGCTCGACCCGGTGATGAGCATCGGCCGCCAGATCGTCGAGACGCTGCGCACGCATGAAAAGGTCGGCAAGGCGGAAGCCCGCGACCGCGCGCTTGCCATGCTGGAGGCGGTGCAGATCCGTGAACCCGCCCGTGTCTTCGACCTGCATCCGCACGAGGTGTCGGGCGGCATGGGCCAGCGCGCCATGATCGCCATGATGCTGATTGCCGGGCCGGAGATGATGATCGCCGACGAACCGACCTCGGCGCTCGACGTCACCGTTCAGCTCGACGTGCTCGGCATCCTCGACAGGCTGGTCAGCGAGCGCGGCATGGGCCTGATCTTCATCTCGCACGATCTGCGCCTGGTCTCGTCCTTCTGCGACCGGGTGATCGTCATGTATGCCGGCAAGGTGGTCGAGCAGCTCAAGGCGTCGGAGCTCGGCCGCGCCCAGCATCCCTACACGCGCGGCCTGCTCAACTGCATGCCCAAGATCGGCGCCGACCGCCACCCGCTGCCGGTGCTCGACCGCAAGCCGGAGTGGGCGGCATGACGGCAGCACTTTCCGTCGACAGGCTGGAGGTGGTCTTCGACCGCTTTCGCGCGCTGAAGGGTATCAGCCTCGCGGTGCAATCCGGCGAATCCTTCGGCCTGGTCGGCGAATCCGGCTCCGGCAAATCGACGCTGCTGCGCGCGATTGCCGGCCTCGCGCCGGCCGCTTCGGGCAGCATCACCGTCAACGGGAAAAAACTCGGCAAGCGCCGCGACAAGGCCTTCTATCGCGAGGTGCAGATGGTCTTCCAGGACCCCTACGGCTCGCTGCATCCGCGCCAGACCGTCGACCGCCTGCTGCAGGAGCCGCTCGCCATCCACGGCTTTGCCGATGGCGAGAAGCGCATCCAGCGGGCGCTCGACGAAGTCGGGCTCGGCACCGGCTTCCGCTTCCGCTATTCGCATCAATTGTCGGGTGGCCAGCGCCAGCGCGTGGCGATCGCACGGGCGCTCATCCTCGAACCGGCGATCCTGCTGCTCGACGAGCCGACCTCGGCGCTCGACGCTTCCGTGCAGGCGGAGGTGCTCAACCTGTTGGAAGACATCCGGCGGCGGCGCAAGCTGACCTTCCTGATGGTCAGCCACGACCTCGCCATCATCACCCATTTGTGCGAGCGGCTGATGGTGATGCAGAACGGCGAGGCGGTCGAGCATCTCACCGCTGATGACCTCGTCGAGCGCCGCGTCAGCAAGGATTATACGCGCAATTTGCTCAGGGCGAGCGACGGGTTTGTCAGGGCTTAGAGTATCTTTTTATTCCATATGTCGCATTCCTTCGCGCCCCCCTCTGGCCTGCCGGCCATCTCCCCCACAAGGAGGGAGATCGGCAGCTTCATCGACGGCGCTCCTCCTGCAGCGTTCGCGATTGGCGAAACCATCAATGACAGCCAATCTCCCCACCTGTGGGGGAGATGGCCGGCAGGCCAGAGGGGGGGCGAAGGAACACGACGCCAAAGGCGGCGGGCCCAATTGCCTGGCGGCGGTCCCGGCAGGCCCAATCGCCTGCCACCGGTGCCAACTTGAGGAAAACATGAAATAAGGCCAGAACAATTCCCGGCAATCATCCAAACGAGAACGGGCGTCGGCCCGGTGAGGGAACATCATGAAGAACTCTGCCATTTCCGAACGCAAGAACCAGTCGATCTCGCGCGGCGTCGGCATGACCACACAGATTTATGCCGACCGCGCCGAGAACTCGGAAATCTGGGATGTCGAAGGCCGGCGCTACATTGATTTCTCGTCCGGCATCGCCGTCGTCAACACCGGCCACCGCCATCCCAAGGTGATCGAGGCGGTCAAGGCGCAGCTCGACCGCTTCACCCATACCTGCCACCAGGTGGTGCCCTATGAGAGCTATGTCAGGCTGGCCGAACGGCTGAACGGCTTGCTGCCGGGCAGATTCGACAAGAAGACGATTTTCGTCACCACCGGTGCCGAAGCGGTGGAGAACGCCATCAAGATCGCCCGCAACGCAACCGGCCGTCCGGCGGTCATTGCCTTTGCCGGCGGCTTCCATGGCCGCACCTTCATGGGCATGGCGCTGACCGGCAAGGTTGTGCCCTACAAGGTCGGCTTCGGCGCCATGCCGGCCGATGTTTTCCACGCGCCGTTCCCGGTGGCGCTGCATGGGATCACGGTCGCCGATTCGCTGGCCGCGCTCGACCGGCTGTTCAAGGCCGATGTCGATCCGGCCCGCGTCGCCGCCATCATCGTCGAGCCGGTGCAGGGCGAGGGCGGATTTTACGAGGCGCCGCGCGACTTCATGACGGCGCTGCGCAAGATCTGCGACCAGCACGGCATGCTGTTGATCGCCGACGAGGTGCAGACCGGTTTTGCCCGCACCGGAAAGATGTTCGCCATGGATCATCACGAGGTGGCGCCCGACATCACCACCATGGCCAAGAGCCTTGCCGGCGGCTTCCCGCTGTCGGCGGTCACCGGCCGCGCAGGGATTATGGATGCGCCCAGCCCCGGCGGGCTCGGCGGCACCTATGGCGGCAGCCCGATCGGCGTTGCCGCGGCGCATGCCGTGCTCGACGTCATCGACGAGGAAAAGCTCTGCGACCGCGCCAACACGCTGGGCAACCGGCTGAAGCAGCGGCTGCAATCGATCCGCGACGACACGCCGGAGATCGTCGATATCAGAGGCCCGGGCTTCATGAACGCTGTCGAGTTCAACGATGTGAAAAAGGGCCTGCCGTCGGCCGAGATCGCCAATGCGGTCCGGCTGAAGGCGCTCGACAAGGGCCTGATCCTGCTCACCTGCGGCGTCTACGGCAACGTCATCCGCTTCCTCGCTCCGATCACCATCCAGGACGGCGTCATGAACGAAGCGCTCGACATCCTGGAAAGCTCGATCCGCGAGGTCCGCGCTGCTTGAGCGGATCTTTCCGGGCGTTGGCGCTGCTCCTCACCCTTACCCTCTCCCCGTGAAAAACGGGGAGAGGGGGCGCCAGCGTTGCGATCAGCCCCTTCTCCCCGTCCTTCACGGGGAAAAGTGCCCGGCAGGGCGATGAGGGGCAGCGCCGAGATCGACAATTGGCGGGCGGCTCCCTACTCCGCGGCGCGGACGGGCTCTACCTGCTGGAAAGCGGCGAGCGCCGCCTTCAATCCGTCCGGTCCTGTCGCGACCGTCTGCGGCGTCGGCGAAAAGCCGGCGCCGAGCATCTTGCGGCCAAGCATGTGGTCGCCAGGCCGGTTGACCGATTCGATGCCGAGCAGACGATTCCCAGCATAGTGGTAGATGGAGAACCGGTTCTCGTTGACGTCGCCCAGCACGACATGGCTGTCGCCGCCCGAAATCAGGCCGACCATCTGCAGCTTGATGTCACCGACGTCGGACCAGAACCACGGCACCGCCGCAAAGGCGTCCGCATGCCCGACAACGGTGCGTGCTGCAAGACGCGCCTGGTCGGTCGCATTCTGCACCGATTCCAGCCGCACATCGCCGCCGGTGAGCCAGTGCCGGTAGGAGGCGGCATCGCCGATGGCGAGGATTTCGGGCACCGACGTGCGCATCTGCTGGTCGACGCGGATGCCGTTGGCGACAGTGATGCCGGCGGCTTGCGCCAGTTCGACATTCGGCACGACGCCGATGCCGATGATGACCATCTGCGCCGGCAGCCGATCGCCGGATGCGGTGATTGCCGCCGAGACATGGCCGTTCTCGGCTTCGAGCCGTGCAATCGTGGTGCCGGTGACAATGCGCACGCCGGTCGCTTCCAGCCGCTGCCGCACGTGGCGCGCGATGATCGGCGCCACCGCCCGGCCGAGCAGCCGGTCGACCGCCTCGACCACGATGACCTTGCGGCCGGCCGCTGTGAGCGTCGCGGCGATCTCCAGCCCGATGAAGCCGCCGCCGAGGATGACGACATCCTCGCTCTGCGCGCTCAATTCGCGGATCAGGCGCGCGTCGGCGAGCGAGCGCAGCGACACCACGCCCGAAAAATCCGAACCCGGCAGCGACAGCATGCGCGGCCGCGAACCGGTCGCCAGGATCAGCCGGTCGAACGGCAGTGTGCCGCCATCCGATAGCTCCAGCCTGCGGCCGCCGGCATCGATGCGATCTATGCGGACGCCCAGCCGGTAGTCGATCGCGCTGCCGGTATAAAAAGCCTCGCCGCGCAGCGGCTGCGGTTTGGCCTCCTGATCCTTGATGAAGGTCTTCGACAGCGGCGGCTTGTGGTAGGGCAGTTCGTCCTCATCGCTGATGAGGATCACGGGTTCGTCGTAGCCGTCCTCGCGCAGGCTGGCGGCCGCTTGCACGCCCGCATGACCCGCACCGACAATGACCACACCGTTTTTCATCGCAGCCCCAATTCCTCATCTCTCCTAGGCGTTATCCAAGTCTAGGACGTCTCGCCAAGTGGCGATTGTCTGACGCCGCCGCAAGACCACCCTTGCGGGTCGCACCCGGAATGGCGGTCTGTCAATCGTTCGTTCGACGGCGGCGCGGCAAATACGGCTAAAGTTGATACTTGCAGTTTAGAATAATTCTAAACTGTTGTTTCAATTGGCTTTTCTCTCTGAAATTGGTTGACTTCCGGCACCTTCATCGCTTTATGGAAGCGTGCGCGTCAAGCGCATCCCTTTGATGTCTGGGCCTTGAACCCTTTCGATTGGAGGCATTTCGATGTCTTTCTTCCGCAAACCGCGCTGTGCCGCGGCCTGTATATCGCTCAATGGCATGGATCTGCCTTGGCGCCGATTGCCTGCCGACGCGCCTTTGGCGCCGGCATTTTCACTGAATTCCCGAGGGAGATGACAATCATGAGAGCGATGATCACGGCGCGATATGGCAGCAGGCTTGCAGCGATCGGCGCCACGGTGGCCTTGACGGCGGCGATATTCGTGCTGCCGGCCAAGGCGGAAACCGATGCCAAGGCGGTCATCAAGACCTATTCCGATGTTGCGCTCGCCAAATATGAGGATTCGCTGACCACGGCGCAGGCGCTCGGCAAGGCCGTCGACGCGCTGCTCGCCAAGCCTTCGGTGGAAACGCTCACCGCCGCCCGCGAGACCTGGAAAGCGTCGCGCGTTCCCTATCAGCAGACCGAAGTCTATCGCTTCGGCAACGCCATCGTCGACGACTGGGAAGGCAAGGTGAACGCCTGGCCGCTGGACGAGGGCCTGATCGATTATGTCGCCGAGAACTACGGCACCGAGTCGGACGCGAATGCGCTCTACACCGCCAATGTGATCGCCAACAAGTCGATCGAGATCGACGGCAAGAAGATCGACGCCACCAATCTTACTCCCGAGTTCCTCTCCGGCACGCTGCAGGAAGCCGGCGGCATCGAGGCCAATGTGGCGACCGGTTATCACGCCATCGAATTCCTGCTGTGGGGCCAGGACCTGCACGGCACCGGCCCGGGCGCTGGCGAACGGCCCTATACCGACTACGACCTCGCCAACTGCACCGGCGGCAATTGCGATCGTCGCGCGCAGTACCTGAAGTCGGCGAGCGAGCTTCTGGTTTCCGATCTGCAGGACATGGTCGACGACTGGAAGGAAGGCGGCGCCGCCCGCAAGAACCTTGTCGATGGCGAGCCGAAAGCCGGCATCTCGACCATCCTCACCGGCATGGGCTCGCTGTCCTACGGCGAACTCGCCGGCGAGCGCATGAAGCTCGGCCTGCTGCTGCACGACCCGGAAGAGGAGCATGACTGCTTCTCCGACAACACCTACGATTCCCATTTCTACGATGCCGTCGGCATTCGCGCCGCCTATAAGGGCAGCTACACCCGCCTCGACGGCACCGTCGTCGAAGGACCGTCGGTATCCGACATGGTCAAGGAGGCCGATCCGGCTGTCGACAAGGAACTGTCGGACAAGCTGGATGTCACCGTCGCCAATATGGAGGCGATCAAGGCGCGGGCGCTTGGCGGCGAGGCCTATGACCAGCAGATCGGCGAAGGCAATACGCAAGGCAACGCCACCGTGCAGGCGGCGATCGACGCGCTGGTCGACCAGACCAAGTCGATCGAACGCGCCGTCGGCACCCTGAAACTCAATGCCATCGCCTTCGAGGGCTCGGACAGCCTCGATGCGCCGGACAAGGTGTTTCAGTAAGGCGTCGATGCCCGGAGCCCGAACCGAAAGTCCAGGCTCCACTAAGAAAATAAGCCACATGGCGCCGAGCACGCGCCGTCAGCCACACAGAGCAAATAATGCTGATCTGCCATTGCAACATCATCACCGAGAAGGAGATTGAGCAGACGATCGTCGGGCTGCTGGATCAGGATCCCTGGCAGCTTATCGTGCCGGCGAAGATCTATCATGCCATGCAGAAGCGTGGTCGCTGTTGCGGCTGTTTCCCAAATGTGGTCGAAACGATCATTCGGGTAACCGAAAATTACCACGCCCGCTCGGAGGCGAGCGGTGTGGATGTCGTTTCACACCTGGATCGCGTCAGAGGCCTGCGCGTCCAATACGGGAGCAGAACCCATGAAAGGCGAACAACAGATCATAGAGCGGCTTAACGAGGCTCTGTTTCTGGAACTTGGAGCAGTCAATCAGTACTGGGTGCATTTCCGCCTGCTGGAAGACTGGGGATACGCCAAGCTGGCAAAGAAGGAACGCGCGGAATCGATCGAGGAGATGCACCATGCCGACCGGCTCGTGGCCCGCATCATCTTCCTTGAAGGCCATCCGAACCTGCAGTCGGTAGCGCCGCTGCGCATCGGACAGAATGTCAAGGAAGTGCTCGAATCGGATCTTGCCGGCGAATATGACGCGCGCACTGCCTACAAACGGTCGCGCGAGATTTGTGACGAAGCAGGTGACTATGTGACGATGAAGCTGTTCGAGGATTTGTTGTCCGACGAGGAAGGTCACATCGACTTCCTCGAGACGCAACTCGACCTGCTCGCCTCGATCGGCGAGGAAAAATACGGCCAGCTCAACGCCGCATCGGCCGACGAGGCGGATTAGGGACATGCGGGAATGCGGCGCCGCTTAGACTACTTGCGCCGCTTGCGGCGGGCCGAGGATTGCGGCCTGCCGTCCCAGCACAACCCGCGATACGGCTGGCTTCGCCGGCTTTCGCCTGCCGTAGTGGTCGCGCTGACCGCCTCGGCGTTGGCCGGCGCGCCCGAACCGGCGGGTCTCGCCACCAGCCGTGCCGATCTGACGCCGAAGGATCTGGCGCGCGTCATTGCCATCGCCAGGCCGACCAGGGATTTCTCCAAGCCCGAGCAGTTCGAGCCGATGCCGGGCGGCGCCGGCACGTCGCGGAAAGGCGCCAACAAGGACGCTTTCTCGCAATCTTCCGCCAATATCACTTTCGAGGAACAAGGCACCTTCAAGCTCGGCAATGCTCTTTTCCGCAAGAACTGGGTGTCGTCGCCCTCGTCGACCCAGGCATCGGACGGGCTTGGTCCGCTGTTCAACGAGCGGGCGTGCCAGAATTGCCATCTGAAGGACGGTCGCGGTCATCCGCCGCAAGCCGACAGCGGCACCACCTCGATGTTCCTGCGGCTGGCGCAGCAGGCGAGCACCGAGGAGGAGAAAGCAGCGCTCGCCGCCGGCAAGGTGCTCAACTTCCCTGATCCGGTCTACGGCTCGCAATTGCAGGAACTGGCCGTTCCGGGCCTTCGCGGCGAAGGCAGGATGCGTGTCGACTATCAGGAGCAAAAAGTCACCCTGCCGGACGGCACCGTGGTTTGGCTGCGCAAGCCGAGCTATTCGGTCGATGATCTTGCCAACGGGCCGCTCGATCCGCACACCACGCTTTCGCCGCGCTTGACGCCGCCGATGATCGGCCTCGGCCTGGTCGAGCAAATCGCGCCGGCCGACATTCTCGCCAGTGCCGATCCGGACGATCGCAACAGTGACGGCATCTCCGGAAAGCCCAATATTGTGCGCGACGGCCACAGCGGCGAGCCGACGCTCGGCCGCTTTGGCTGGAAGGCGCAGACCCCTTCGATTCGCCAGCAAGTGGCGGACGCATTCGCTGGCGACATCGGCATTTCGACGCCGGAAGTGCCGAACCACTGGGGCGATTGCACCGCGGCCGAAAAGAACTGCCTTGCCATGGCAAACGGCGTACAGGAGCGCCTCGGCCCAGTCGAGGCGCCGCCGCCGGTGATGGACCTGGTCACCTTCTATTCGCAAAACCTCGCCGTGCCGGCGCGGCGCGATCTCGACAAGCCCGATGTGCTGGCCGGCAAGAAGCTGTTCTACGACATGGGCTGCATTTCCTGCCATACGCCGAAATTCGTCACCCGCCGCGGCACGCCCAACAAGGCGCAGGCCTTCCAGCTGATCTGGCCCTATTCCGATTTTCTGCTGCACGACATGGGGCCGGGCCTGGCCGACGGGCAAGCGGTGGGCGATGCCAGCGGGAGCGAATGGCGCACGCCGCCGCTGTGGGGCATCGGTCTTACCCAGACCGTCAACGGCAACAACTTCTTCCTGCACGACGGGCGGGCGCGCACGCTGACCGAGGCGATCCTGTGGCATGGCGGCGAGGGGCAGAAGGCGCGCGACCGCTTTGCCGCCGCCGCCGCGCCCGATCGCGCCGCACTGATCAAATTCCTGGAGTCGTTGTGATGTCGAAGCGTCTGGCGTTTGTCCTGGTTTTCCCGCTGGTCCTCGCCGGCGCATTGCCGGCGTCCGCAGCGGTGAAGGCTTCCGACGTGATCCAGCGAGCGATCGACGGCTTTGTCCGCCCGGCCTATGCACGCCTGCAAGACCATGCCGACAGCCTGAGCAAGGCAGTGCGCACGCTGTGCGACGCGCCTTCGCAGGACCATCTCGATGCGGCGCGCGCCGAATTCTCCGGCACCGTGGATGCCTGGTCGGTCGTCGAGATCATCCGCATCGGACCGATCACGCAGATCAACCGGCTGGAACGCATGCTGTTTTGGCCGGACCGCAAGAGCATCGGCCTGAGGCAGGTGCAGGCGGCGTTGGCCAGTAAAGACCGGACCGCCGCCGATCCGGCCCATCTGGCGAAAAAGAGCGTCGCCATGCAAGGGCTCGGCGCGCTGGAATTCGTGCTTTACGGCGATGGCGCCGAGCGGCTCGCCGGCAGGGACGATCCCTATCGCTGCGCTTACGGCGCGGCCGTCGCCGGCAACATCGAAACGATTGCCGCCGAGGTCAGCGACGCCTGGAACAAGCCCGACGGCTTTGCTGCACTTTGGGCCAATCCGGGGCCGCAAAACGCACTCTACCGCGACGGCACGGAAGCGGTGACCGAATTGGTCGGCGTCTTCATCAACGAACTGGAGATGGTCCGTGACGTGCGCCTGAAAGGTTTTCTGGGCAGTAGCCCGCAGGCCGACAAGCCGAAACAGGCGATCTACTGGCGTTCACAAAACACCGCGCGTTCGCTGACCGGAAATCTTTCGGGGATGGACGCTCTGTTCCAGGCTTCGCAGCTTGGCGACGCGCTGTCGCCCGATGCGCGCTGGATGGCGGAATCGATCCACATTCAGCTCGTCAACGGCGCCGCCGACGCCACCGCCATCAGAGGCCCGATCGACAAGGCGCTTGCCGATCCGGCGCTGCGCCAGAAGCTCGACCACTTCTCGCTTGTGACATCCAGCCTGTCGACCCTCATCGGCACCAGGCTAACCGCCGAATTCGGCCTGACCGCCGGGTTCTCGTCGCTCGACGGAGACTGATTCTGAAAACGTCGCTGACCGACCGCCGCGACTTCCTGAGGGCTGCCGGGGCAGGCTTTGTTGCCGCGATGGCGCCGTCGGCATGGGCGAAGACGCTTAGCACGGACGCCGTCTTCGCCACCGCTTTCGTCAAGCGCGACGGCAGCTATGGCGCGGCGATCCTGTCCGAGGCCGGCAAGGTGCTGCATGCCATCGACCTGCCCGCCCGCGGTCACGACGTCACCTTCGATCCGCGGTCGAAACGCTCGGTGGTCTTTGCCAGGCAGCCCGGCACTTTCGCGGTTGTGTTCGACCATACCGGCCGTGACGAGCCGCTGACCATTGCCAGCATCAGTGGCCGGCATTTCTTCGGCCACGGCGTGTTTTCGACCGACGGTGCGCTGCTCTACGCCACCGAGAACGATTTCGACAATGCCGCCGGCGTGGTCGGGGTCTATGACACGCGTACGAAATTCAAGCGCGTTGGCGAGTTCCCGACCTATGGCATGGGTCCGCACGAGCTGCTGCTGCTCGGCGATGGCAGGACGATTGCCGTCGCCAATGGCGGCATCGAGACGCATCCCGATTATGGCCGCGCCGAGCTCAACATCGCGACGATGAAGCCATCTTATGTGCTGGTCGACCGCTTTACCGGCGACCTTGTCGAAAAGCACGAATTGCCGCCGGCGCTGCACCAGCTTTCGATCCGGCATATGGATACCGACAAATCCGGCGCGGTCTGGTTCGGCTGCCAGTACAGGGGGCCGGGCGGCGATCGTCCGTTGCTGGTCGGCCGCGCCGCGCGCGGCAAGGATCTGCAACTGCTCGACATGCCGCAGGACGTGCTGTCCGGCTTCAGGAATTACATCGGTTCGGTCGCCGCCAACCCTGCTGCCGGTACCGTCGCGGTGTCCTCGCCGGAAGGCAACTCGCTTGTCATCATCGATGCGGCCAGCGGCCGGATCGTCGCCACCAGCGCACTGGCCGAGGTCTGCGGCGTGGCGCCCGACGGGGCGAGCTTCATGGCGACGACCGGCACGGGGCAGATAGCCCAAGCCGGCGGCGCGACACGGTCCGAGCCGGACTATGTCTGGGACAATCACATGCTGCGCATCGACCAGGCCGCATAGTGCCGCACTGGTTCATTGACGGTTGTGGTCGCCGAGAGTTACCTCTTTTTGGGCGAGGTCGAAGCGAAGCCGCCAAACGATTTATGCATTATCCCCTTGCAGGGACGAGCCATGGCAGGCACAGGGAAATTGTCTTTCGAACCCCCTGTGCCCCAAGCGGGCACTGCCAACCGGCCGTCTCATGAAGTTGCTTGCTATCGATTGTGCCGCCAATCTCTGCGCCGCCTGTATCTACGACCCGGCGGCCGGGAAGGAACTCGGCCGCTCGGTGCTCGATCTCGGCAAGGGCCATGCCGAACATCTGATGGCTGTGATCGAAGAGGCGTTGACGACCGGCGGCACCGACTATGCCGGTCTTGACGCCATCGCTGTCTCCACCGGCCCGGGCTCCTTCACCGGCCTGCGCGTCGGCGTCTCGGCGGCGCGGGGCCTGGCGCTGGCGCTGAAAATCCCGGCAATCGGGGTGACGACGCTGGAAGCGCTGGCGGCGCAGGCGAAAGAGACATTTCCCGGCCGCGCCGTGCTGGCCGCGCTCGACGCCGGCCGCGAGGAGATCCATGCAGCGCTTTACGACGAAGCATCCGTTTTGATTTATGGTCCCGCGGTGGCCATGCTTTCGCAAGCCGCCGCCATGGCGGTTGACGGGTTTCCGGTTCTGGCCGGCACCGCGGCCACGCAAATTGCTGCATCGGCCGGGCGCGCCTTCGACGTCGGCCCGACAAGCGCCACTGCGGATATCGCAATCTATGCCCGGCTGGCCGCTGCCAAGGGTGAAGGCGAAAAGCCGAAACCGCTTTATTTGCGCGGAGCTGACGCCAAGCCGCAGGCCGGGTTCATCCTGTCCAGGAAGAAAGCCGGGAAGAAAAACTGATGCGCATTCCTTTCCTCCAGCCGCGTCGCAGGGACTTTGCGCTCGAGCCGCTGACTGTCGCCGACAGTGCGGCCCTGTCGGTGCTGCATCGCGAGGATTTCGTCCGGCCGTGGAGTGATGACGAATTCGCCGCGCTGATCGAGCAGGACACGGTGTTCGGCTATGCCGCGCGCGAGACCGGCCAGGGTGCCAAGCCGCCGGTCGGTTTCGTGCTGGCGCGCCTGGCGGCCGGCGAAGGCGAGGTCCTGACTGTCGCGGTGGCGCGCTCCCATCGCCGCCAGGGCCTTGGCTGGCAACTGATGGATGCGGTGCTGCGCGAACTGCATGCGCAACGCGCCGAGGCGCTTTTCCTCGAGGTCGACGAGACCAACGTCGCCGCGATCGCGCTCTATCGGCGGCTGGGATTCCGCGAGGTCGGCAAACGTGCCAACTACTACAGATCGCCCGAGCACGGCCCGACCGGAGCGCTTGTCATGCGCCGCGATCTTCGCTAGCGCATCGGCCCGCAAATCGGAACCGATTCTCGGAAAGCACGATGCGCAGGTTGAGATGCGCAGATTAAAAAGCGCTAGAGCGTGCTTGGACGTCCAGTTGGACGCGTCGCTCTAGCCAGAACTCGGGACAGGGCCAAGAGCGAATGATCGGAAAAATCAGGATTTTCCTGGCGCTGGGCCTCGTTGTCGCAGGCTCGTTGATCCTCGTGCCGTTGCAGATCCTGTCGATGAAGACCGGCCTGTGGCGCGAGACGTTCATCCTGAAGATCTGGCACCGGCTCATCATCCGGGCGCTCGGCATGCGCATCCACGTCAAGGGGACCTTGTCCAATCAGCGCCCGTTACTGGTTGCGTCGAACCACGTTTCATGGACCGACATCATGGTGCTGGGGTCGATGGCCGACGTGACGTACATCGCCAGGGCCGACATGGCCGGCTGGCCGTTGATCGGCATGTTGTCGAAGCTGCAGCGCACCGTTTTCATCGAGCGCGAGCGCAAACGTTCGTCGGGCGACCAGGCGAGCGAGATCGCCAGCCGCATGGCCAAGGGCGACGCCATGGTGCTGTTTGCCGAAGGTTCGACTAGCGACGGCAACATGATCTTGCCGTTCAAGAGCACGCTGTTCGGCGCCGCCTCGATGGCGATTTCGGAAGGGGCGGCCGAAACGGTCTTCATCCAGCCGGTGGCGATCGTCTATACGCGCCTGCACGGCGTGCCGCTCGGCCGCAGGCACCGGCCGATTGCCGCCTGGATCGGCGACGAGGATTTGATGCCGCATCTCAAGGTGCTGATGGCGGAGGGCGGGCTCGATGTCGAAGTGCATTTCGGCGAGCCGGTCGCCTTCTCCAAGGGCTCCAGGCGCAAGGAAACGGCCAGGCTGATGGAAAGTCAGGTGCGTGATATGGTGCAGGCGGCGCTCGCCGATCCGCGCCCGAGCCGGTAAGCCGGAAAAGCTCCAGCGCTTTGCGCGTCCAAAGGAGGCGCGGCGCTGTAAGGCAGAATCGTCTGTTTTTTGTCGGGGAAAGGCGTTAGAAGCCGCCAGATGGAATTGAACACGATCGAACGGGACGACATCGATACTGCGACCGAAACTGCGGTCGCGCCGCCTGCCGCGAGCCGGAAGGTCTTCGTCAAGACCTATGGCTGCCAGATGAACGTCTACGATTCGCAGCGCATGACCGACGCGCTGGCCGCCGACGGCTATACTGCGACGGATGCGATCGGCGAGGCCGATCTGGTGCTGCTCAACACCTGCCATATCCGCGAGAAAGCCGCCGAAAAGGTCTATTCCGAACTCGGCCGCATTCGTGAGATGAAGGCCGAACGGGCTCGGGCCGGCCGCGAGATGCTGGTCGGCGTCGCCGGCTGCGTGGCGCAGGCGGAGGGCTCCGAGATCATCCGCCGCTCGCCTTCTGTCGATCTGGTCATCGGCCCGCAGACCTATCATCGGCTGCCCGACGTGCTGGCACGGGTGCGCGGCGGCGAAAAGATCGTCGAGACGGACTACGCCATCGAAGACAAGTTCGAGCATCTGCCGCAGCCGAAGCGCGCCGAGATCATCAGGCGCGGCGTCACCGCGTTCCTGACGGTGCAGGAAGGCTGCGACAAGTTCTGCACCTTCTGCGTGGTGCCCTATACCAGAGGCTCGGAAGTGTCGCGGCCGGTGGCGCAGATCGTCGCCGAGGCCGAGCGGCTGGCGCAAGCCGGCGTGCGCGAGGTGACGCTGCTTGGACAGAACGTCAATGCCTGGCACGGCGAAGGCGAAGCCAAAGGGGGCAAGACCGAGGAATGGGGTCTTGGCCGCCTGCTGTTCCGGCTGGCCGAGATTCCCGGGCTGGCGCGGTTGCGCTACACCACCAGCCACCCGCGCGACATGGACGACGAATTGATCGCCGCTCACCGTGACTTGCCGGCGCTGATGCCCTATCTGCATTTGCCTGTGCAATCCGGCTCCGACCGCATCCTCAAGGCGATGAACCGCAGGCATACTGCAAAAGATTATTTGACGTTGCTCGACCGGATCCGCGCCGCACGGAGCGATATCGCGCTTTCGGGCGACTTCATTGTCGGCTTTCCCGGCGAGACGGATGCGGATTTCGAGGCGACGATGGACCTTGTCCACCAGGTGAACTATGCCTCGGCCTTCTCGTTCAAATATTCGCCGCGCCCCGGCACGCCGGGCGCGGAAATGGCCGATCATGTGCCGGAAGCGGTCAAGGACGAGCGCCTGCAGCGACTGCAGGCGCTGTTGCTGACCCAGCAGCAGGAGTTCGGCGCCAGCCTGGTCGGCAGCACCATCGACACGCTGATCGAGAAGCCGGGCCGCCAGGCTGGCCAGAAGGTCGGCCGCTCACCGTGGCTGCAGCCGGTTATTGTTGATGAAAAGTCCGGCGAAATCGGTGAGATTATCCAGGTACGAATCACGAAGACGGGTTACAACAGCCTGTTCGCCGAATTGGCCTGAAGGTCTCGGCAGATGAGGAGAGACGGTTGAGCGCTGCGGAAGTGAAGAACCTGCCCCAGAACCTACCATCGGGGGCTTCGGATATGGCGCACATCGTTCTGACTTTCGACAACAACAAGCTTGCCAGCGCCCTTTATGGCCAGTTCGACGAGAATCTGGCCAGGCTCGAGCAGAAGCTTGGCGTCGATATCCGCTCGCGCGGCAACCAGCTGACCATCAAGGGCTCCGCCTCGGCCGCCGAGCAGGCGCGCCGCGCCCTGGATAATCTCTACGGCATTCTCCAGAAAGGCGCTGACATCGGCCAGTCGGACGTCGACGGCGCCGTGCGCATGGCGATCGCCGCCGACGACCAGCTGACGCTGCCGACGCTGGAGCGCAAGGGCAAGGTGTCAGCCGCCCAGATATCGACGCGCAAGAAGACGATCTATGCCCGCTCGCTCAACCAGGACGCCTATATGCGCGCGCTGGAGCGGTCCGAGCTCGTCTTCGGCATCGGCCCGGCTGGCACTGGAAAAACCTTCCTGGCGGTGGCGCATGCGGCGATGCTGCTCGAACGTGGCATGGTCGAGCGCATCGTGCTGTCGCGGCCTGCCGTCGAGGCCGGCGAGCGGCTCGGCTTCCTGCCCGGCGACATGAAGGAGAAGGTCGATCCCTATCTGCGGCCGCTCTATGACGCGCTTTACGAGATGATGCCGGCCGACAAGGTCGAGCGGGCGATTGCCGCCGAGGTGATTGAGATCGCGCCGCTGGCCTTCATGCGCGGCCGCACGCTGGCGCACTCCGCCGTCATCCTCGACGAGGCGCAGAACACCACGCCGATGCAGATGAAGATGTTCCTGACCCGTCTCGGCGAGAATTCGCGCATGATCGTCACCGGCGATCCGACCCAGATCGACCTGCCGCAAAACACCAAATCCGGTCTGGTCGAGGCGCTCAGGATCCTCGACGGCGTCACCGGCATGGTGACGGTGCGCTTCAACGAAGGCGACGTCGTCAGGCATCCGCTGGTCGCCGAGATCGTCAAGGCCTACGACCGCGACGGCAAGCTGGCCCGGGGCCTGGGCGCTGAAGGCTAGAACATCGGACCCAAAAGTGGGAACCGGTTTTGGGGCAATCCGATGCTCAGACAAGAAAACACGATGATGCAGCCTTATGGCTGAGGACAAAAAAACTGTAGGCGGGGATCTTCCGGTCCCCGTCGACATCGATATAGCAGTCGAAGCGGGCGACTGGCCCGATGAGGCCGCGCTGACGCGGCTGGTCGATCGCGCCGTTGCCGCCGCGTTTGCCGAAACCGGCGCGGCCGGCCTTTCCGAGCTCAGCATCGTTTTTTCTGACGATGCCCATATCCGCAGTCTCAATGCGGGATGGCGCGGCAAGGACAAACCGACCAACGTCCTGTCTTTCCCGGCTTTTCCGCTCGCCAAGGGCGGTCCGCTTCCGCCCATGCTGGGCGACATTGTGCTGGCCGCCGAGACGGTTGCGCGCGAAGCCGCACTGGAAGACAAGCCTGTCGACAACCATATCACCCATCTCGTCATCCACGGCCTGCTGCATTTGCTGGGCTACGATCACGAGACCGACGCCGAGGCCGAAGAAATGGAAGCCGTCGAACGCGCAGCGCTTGCAAGGCTTGCCATTCCCGATCCCTACGCGTAACTAAAAAGATCAAAAGACCGGACGACGATGAACGACAAACCAGAGACTGCCGCCCACCCAGACGCCGGCAGTGCGACCAAGCCATCCGAACAGACGGAAGAGGACTCTAGTCCGAGTACCACGACCGGCAGCTTCGCCAGCGAGCCATCGCCTGCCGGTCCTTCCCTGTTCGATCGCGTGCTCGGCCTGTTCAGGCAGCGCAACGGCACCAGCCTGCGCGAGGAGATCGCCGACGCGCTTGCCGAAACGGCGAGCGATGCCGGCGCCTTTTCGCCCGGCGAACGGGCCATGCTCAACAACATTCTGCGCCTGCGCGAGGTTCGCGTCGAGGATGTCATGGTGCCGCGCGCCGACATCGAGGCGGTCGAGATCACGACGAACCTGGGCGATCTTCTGGGACTGTTCGAGCAGTCCGGCCATTCCCGCATGCCGGTCTATTCGGAGACGCTCGACGACCCGCGTGGCATGGTCCACATCCGCGACGTGCTCGCTCACATCACCAAGCTGGCCCGCGTCAGAAAGAGCAGGGCGACCAGGAAAGCCGCCCCTGCCACGCTTCTCGATCTCGCCAAGGTCGATCTCACGCGCACCATCGGCGACCTGACCCTGATCCGCCCGGTGCTTTTCGTGCCGCCGTCGATGCTCGCCTCCGACCTGATGGGGCGCATGCAGGCGATGCGCACCCAGATGGCGCTGGTCATCGACGAATATGGCGGCACCGATGGTCTGGTCTCGCTCGAGGATATCGTCGAGATGGTGGTCGGCGACATCGAGGACGAGCACGACGAGGACGAGCCGATGATCACCCAGACCGGCGAGGGCGTGTTCGTCGTCGACGGCAAGGCCGAGATCGACGATGTCGCCAAGATGATCGGCGAGGATTTTGCCGCCGGCGAGCATGGCGAATATGTCGACACGATCGGCGGCATGATCTTCAACACGCTTGGCCGGGTCCCTGCACGCGGCGAAGTGGTGCAGGCCATCCCCGGCTTCGAATTCCATGTGCTCGACGCCGATCCACGCCGCGTCAAGCGGGTGCGCATCGTGGAGACCCAGAAAAGCGAGCGCCGGCGGCGCGCCGTCCGTGCCGAGCAGGCGTGAAAGACGCCGCTCGCCAGATGATGGTCGACGATCCGTTCAAGCACTTGCGAACCAATTCGTACGGAGGGCTCTGTCCTGAATACCAGCTTTATTTGAGCGTCGGAATTTGCCAAAAACCGGTTTCCACCTTTATGGCCGACGCTCTATGAGAATATCTGATGTCGTGGAAACTCGATGAGACCGTGGAAACATCCGCGGGCGCTGTGGCAGCGGGTCAATTTGGTAGTGGACCTGCGCTTGTGCTGGCTCACGGCTGGCCGTGGTCTTCGTTCTCATGGCATCGGATTATTCCAGATCTTGCAAGGCGGTATCGTGTCCACTGGTACGATATGCCCGGATACGGGCGATCCGACAAAGGCGCGGAGCAGCGCACCTCACTCGACGTGCAAGGAGAAGTATTCGCCGAGATGCTCGCGCATTGGGACCTTGAGCAGCCCACCGTTGTTGCCCATGATTTCGGCGGAGCGACGACGCTACGGGCGCATTTGCTGCATGGCTGCGACTTCGAGCGGTATGTCCTGATGAATGTCGTCGCCATGCGCCCTTGGGGATCGGCGTTCTTCGATCATGTCGGTCGCCATGTGGATGCCTTTCTGGGCCTGCCGCCGCATATCCACAGAGCGGTCGTGGAAGCATATATCAAGGGGGCGATCGTAAATGACATCGCGCCCGGAGATTTCGAGAAACTTGTCGAGCCGTGGCTTGCCGAGGAGGGACGAGGAAGCTTCTATCGGCAATTCGCGCAAGCCGACGAAAAATATACCGCCGAAGTCGAGCCGGCGTTCGGTGATATCAGGTGTCCGGTAAAGATTATTTGGGGCAAGGACGATCCATGGATCCCGCTGGAGCGAGGCAAAGCGCTTCATACGCTGATCCCGCAGGCATCGTTCGAAACATTACCTGGCGTCGGTCACTTGCCTCAGCTCGAAGCCCCGGATCTCGTGCTGGAGCGGCTGAACGCATTTCTATCACGCGCATTATAGTGATACACCGGCACGTGCGGTCTGCGCGACAATTCACATGCGACACTTATCTTGCCGGCGTCAGTCGCCCCACCTATCCAGCAGACTTAATCGGGCAGGCTGGCCGAAGCATGGCCGTTTGGAGCGTGGACTGCGGCCTGATAAATCTTCTGCCGTGATTCGCACGACTCGGAAGCATCGATGAAGCGCCTGGCCGGCCGGATAATTCTGCTGTGGGGCTGGCGCCGCGCGCTTGTGGCGTTTCTTGCCGGTGCGCTGGCGGTTCTTGCCCAGGCGCCTTACGATTTCTTCGCCGTCTGTTTCGTTTCGTTTCCGCTGCTGGTCTGGCTCCTCGACGGCGCAACCGGCGAAGCCTCCGATGGCTGGTTCCGGCATTTGCGGCCGGCCTTTGCCGTCGGCTGGTGGTTCGGCTTCGGCTATTTTCTCGCCGGATTGTGGTGGATCGGCTCAGCACTCCTGGTCGAGGCCGACAGTTTCGCCTGGGCGCTTCCCTTCGCAGTGGTCGGAATTCCGCTGGCGCTCGCCTTTTTCTATGGCTTCGCGACAGCGGTTGCCCGGCTGCTGTGGAGCAACGACATCGGCCGCATCGCCGCCCTTGCCTTCGGCTTCGGCTTGGCGGAATGGCTGCGCGACTTTCTGTTCACCGGCTTTCCCTGGAATGCCGTCGGCTACGCGGCGATGCCGGTGCCCTTGCTTATGCAGAGCGTGTCGGTGACCGGCATGGTCGGCATCAACGCGCTGGCGGTCTTCGTCTTCGCCTTGCCGGCCCTGCTTGCGGCGCGCCGGCATATCCGCCTTGGGGGTGCACTGGCTGCCGTTCTCGTCGCGGCCCATGTCGGCTTCGGCTATGTCAAGCTTGCTGCCAAGGTCGAACCCGCAACCCGCGCAATCGACGTCCGCATCGTGCAGCCGGCCGTCGACCTCAGCGAAAAGTGGGACCCTTCAGTGCCCGACCGGATTTTCGCTACACTGATGGGGCTTTCGGCCAAGGTGCCAGAGACTGGTCATGCCAAGCCGCAATTGATCCTGTGGCCGGAAACCTCCGTGCCGTTTTTTTTCGCCGAACGTCCCGATGCGCTGACCGCGCTGGGAGAGATGCTTGGCGACGGCCAGACGCTGATCGCCGGCGTCGTCCGGGAGGAAGGCGGGTCGGCGGATGATGCCGACTGGCGGTACTACAATTCGGTGGTGGCGATCGACGACAAGGGTCAAATCGCCGATGCAGTCGACAAGGTTCATCTGGTGCCCTTTGGCGAATATCTGCCTTTTGCCGACCTGCTTGGCCGCTTGGGGCTCAAACAACTCGTCGCCGGGCCGACAACCTACGCGGCGGGCAATGAGCGGCACCCGATCGCGTTGCCCGGCGGCATCCGCGTGCTTCCGTTCATTTGCTACGAAGTCATCTTTCCCGATCTGGTGGCGGTTGACGCTACGTCAGCTGAGCTTATTGTGAATGTCACGAACGACGCGTGGTTCGGTGACACGCCGGGTCCGTACCAGCATTTCAGGCAGGCGCAGATTCGTGCGGTGGAGAACGGGGTGCCATTGTTGCGTGCAGCCAATAACGGCATTTCCGCTGTCGTCGATCCGCGCGGACACATCCTCGACGCGCTGGCAATCGACGCCCGCGGAGCCATTGATGTCCACGTGCCGATTTCCAATCGAGCCATCGTTTCTTCCAGCCAAAGACGCATTAATGGACTGATGATCATGTTGCTGTTCGCTCTCGCCGCTTTCACAATGAATGTAAGGCAACGGCTACGGGCGAATTGACAGTCGACACATTAGAAACTCATACTGTAACCGCCTGAAATTTCTCGAAGTCAGCACGTCGGTTCTGTTGGGGCACTGGCCGCCGGCTTCGTTTTGGGCAGAAAAAACACAAAAAGCCGGAAAAATTCGGCGAGGAAAAAATGGCAGAAGAAAACAAGAAGAAGCCGAATCCTATCGACATCCATGTCGGAAGTCGCATCAGGCTTCGTCGCAATATGTTGGGAATGAGCCAGGAAAAGCTGGGCGAGAACCTCGGTATAACGTTTCAGCAGATACAGAAATACGAAAAGGGTACCAATCGCGTTGGCGCCAGCCGTTTGCAGGCAATCGCCTCGATACTGGGTGTGCCTGTCGCTTTCTTTTTCGAGGACGCGCCGGGCCAGGAGGCCGTGGGCAACCGCGGATTTGCCGAGGATGCATCAATGGCTTCTGCCGTCGAATTCTGCGGCAGTCCTGAAGGTCTTCAACTCAACCGGGCCTTCGTCAAGATCACCGACGTGAAGATACGCCGCAAGGTTATCGAGCTTGTGAAGGCCCTTTCCTCCGACGCAGTCGATTGATTACGCACATTGGTCTGGGTCGATTGATTGGGTAGCCGTTGAAAAGTCGAACAAAGCGAAGCCGTCATTGCGGGCAGGCAATTTCTTGCGGTCTCGCGCATCGTGGAATTTACATCCCGCAGGCATGCCGGAGGGCGGATCGATTTTGCTCGACAGCCATGCTCAAAGTCTTTCTCATCAACGTGTTGAAGCTAAAGCACGTGCTGGAGCCAGGCAGGCTGGCGGCATCCTGCCGGCGGTCAAAGTGGTACAAGATAATGGTGCCCACCGCTTGACGAGCGCTGCTCGGCACAGCTAACACGTGGCGCGCCAATCGGCAGCGTGCCGATGATTTTTCAAGAGGGGACACCCGTGACGCGGCAAAACTATCTATTCACCTCGGAATCCGTTGCCGAGGGTCATCCCGACAAGGTCTGCGACCGTATCTCCGACGAGATCGTCGATCTGGTCTATCGCGAGGCCAGAAAGACCGGCATGGACCCCTGGAAGGTCCGCGTCGCCTGCGAAACGCTGGCGACCACGAATCGCGTCGTCATCGCTGGCGAGGTGCGCGTCCCCGAGACCCTGCTCAAGAAGGACAAGGCCGGCAACATCCTGATGGATACCGCCGGTCATCCGCTCGTCAATCCGGCGAAGTTCAAGTCGGCCGCCCGCAAGGCGATCCGCGAAATCGGCTATGAACAGGCCGGTTTCCACTGGAAGACGGCAAAGATCGAGGTTCTGCTGCATGGCCAGTCGCCGGATATCGGCCAGGGCGTCGACAATGCCTCCGACCGGCAAGGCGAGGAAGGGGCCGGCGACCAGGGCATCATGTTCGGCTATGCCTGCCGCGAGACCCCGGATCTGATGCCAGCGCCGATCTACTACAGCCACAAGATCCTCGAACTGCTGGCCGCCGCGCGCCATGAAGGCAACGGCGATGCCGGCCGGCTCGGGCCGGACGCCAAGAGCCAGGTCACCGTCCGCTATATCGACGGCAAGGCGGCTGAAGTGACGCAAATCGTGTTGTCCACCCAGCACCTCGACGCCAACTGGGATTCGAAGAAGGTCCGCAACGTCGTCGAACCCTATATTCGCGAGGCGCTGGGCGACCTGAGGATCGCCGACAGCTGCAACTGGTATATCAACCCGACAGGCAAGTTCGTCATCGGCGGGCCCGACGGCGACGCCGGCCTGACCGGGCGCAAGATCATCGTCGACACTTACGGCGGTGCTGCGCCTCATGGCGGCGGGGCTTTTTCCGGCAAGGACACCACTAAGGTCGACCGTTCCGCAGCCTATGCGGCCCGCTACCTCGCCAAGAACGTGGTGGCGGCGAAGCTCGCCGATCGCTGCACCATCCAGCTTTCCTATGCCATTGGCGTGGCCCAGCCGCTGTCGGTCTATGTCGACCTGCACGGCACCGGCAGGGTCGATGAGGCAAAGCTCGAGCAGGCGCTGCGCACCGTGATGGATCTGTCGCCGTCCGGCATCCGCCGCCATCTCGATCTCAACAAGCCGATTTATGCCAAGACGTCGTCTTATGGTCATTTCGGCCGCAAGGCCGGCCGCGACGGGTCCTTCTCCTGGGAAAAGACCGACCTCGCCAAGGCTCTCAAAGACGCACTCGCCGAAGCGCCTGCCGAAGCAGTCGCGGCCTAGCCGCGGCGTCCATAGATCCGGAAGACATGGATCCGAAAGACCGGCCAAGCCGTGCGACCGAAGCATTTTTCGGTCGCCGGCGCGGCAAGGCCATCCGTCCGCAGCAGGCAGCGGCACTGGAAAGCGGTTTTAGCACTTACCGGTTTGATCTGACGGCCGGACCGCCGGCCGACTTGCGCAGCCTGTTCGAAGCCGATGTCCGCGCCATTCATCTCGAAATTGGTTTTGGTGGCGGCGAGCACCTGCTGCATCGGGCGACGGCGGCTCCTGAGACCGGTTTTGTCGGCGTCGAGCCTTTCGTCAACGGCATGGCCAAGATGATGATGGCGGTCAGGCAACGGCCGCTTGCCAATCTTCGGGTCTATGACGACGACGCCACGCGCCTGCTCGACTGGCTCCCGCAAGCCTCGCTCGACGGCATCGACCTTCTCTATCCCGATCCCTGGCCGAAGAAGAAACACTGGAAGCGCCGCTTCGTCAGTCCGGTCAATCTCGACCGTTTCGCGCGCGTGCTGAAGTCAGGCGGAACATTCCGCTTTGCGTCCGATATCGATAGCTATGTGAACTGGACGCTGCTGCACTGCCGGGCACATGAAGCGTTTGCGTGGCAGGCTGAAGAGGCAGCCGACTGGCAGCGGCCCTATAAGGGTTGGCCGGGTACACGCTACGAGGCGAAGGCCGTTCGCGAAGGCCGGCGGCCGGCCTACCTCACCTTCGTCCGAAGATAGTCCTATTCAAAGCGCGCCTAGCACACTTTGCCGTCGACGAGGACCAGAGATGTCCTCGTCCCTGCGTCGCCGGACTTAGACTTAGAAGCGGCCGATCTTGTTGAAGGCGGCCGGATCCATGCCGAGATTGCGCAGATCGCGTGCGCGCGGCTTGCGGCCGGCTTCGACGGCGTGCGAAGCGGCGACGGCGCTGCCGAAGACGGTGAAGAAATCGCCGATGGCCGAGAAAACCTTGCGGTTGGTCATGATTATGCCCTTTCGCCTGCTGCAATGCGTGATTGATTTTGTGCAACGCAACATAGATAGGCGCGTACTGCCTGATATCACAGGGACGTTGGCGCATGGCCGCCATGCGCCCTGTGCAATGCTGCCGCCCCCGACAGTTTCGCCCACCCTGCATGCGGACGATTCATCTGCTTACCGACACGGACTGCATGCGGGCTTGAAACGACGGCTGCGATCGTCTATATCAAGCTCAAATTCTTGGTCGGTATGGCGAAGAGTGGGTCCACCCGGTCCCGCTCTTTTTTGTTACCTTCCGGCCGCCGACGAAGCGACAGGAATAGAATGACGGCAACGGTACCCGACAGCGACGACCGCATCATCCGCGAAAGCGGCATCGATGCGCGCATCGCGCTGATCGTGCAGCCGGTTCTGCGTGCCATTGGCTTCCGCCTTGTCAGGGTGCATCTGACGGGCCAGAACGGGCTGACGCTGCAGATCATGGCCGAACGCGAGGACGGCACCATGACCGTCGAGGATTGCGAAGAGGTCAGCCGGGCAGTGTCGCCGGCGCTCGATGTCGATGATCCGATCGAAAAGGCGTATCATCTCGAAGTGTCGTCGCCGGGAATCGACCGGCCGCTGGTCCGCAAGTCGGATTTCGTGACCTGGACGGGTCATCTGGTGAAGATGGAAACCTCGGTCCTCGTCGCCGACCGCAAGCGCTTCAAGGGCAAGATCGCCGAGAGCGACGCGGACGGCGTGCTGATCGAGCGCGACAAGGCGGCCTATGGCGAACAGCCGACGGTGCGTGTGCCCTACGATTCGATTGCCGAAGCACGGCTGATCCTGACCGACGACCTTATCCGCGACGCACTGTCGAAGGACAACAGGGCGCGCAAGGAAGCCAAGAATCGCCGCGGCGAGCCCGAAGACGCGCCAGAGAGCGTGGAAGCGGGCGTAGAAGATGAAACCGAACAGGAAATGTGATTGGGCTGCCGGGCGCAAAGCCTCGGCAACAGGCTCGGGAGAAAAAAGATGGTTGTAAGCGCCAACAGGCTTGAACTGCTGCAGATCGCCGATGCGGTCGCGCGTGAGAAGTCGATCGACAAGTCGATCGTCATCGCCGCCATGGCCGATGCGATCCAGAAGGCGGCGCGCTCGCGCTATGGCCAGGAAACCAACATCCGTGCCGACATCAATCCGAATACCGGCGAGATGAAGCTGCAGCGGTTGATGGAAGTGGTCGAGAAGGTCGACGACTATGCGACGCAGATCGCCATATCCTCGGCGCGTGAGCGCAATCCCGACGCCCAGCTCGGCGACTTCATTGCCGAACAGCTGCCGCCGATGGATTTCGGCCGCATCGCCGCCCAGTCGGCCAAGCAGGTCATCGTGCAGAAGGTGCGCGAGGCCGAGCGTGACCGCCAGTACGACGAGTACAAGGACCGTATCGGCGAGATCGTCAACGGTACTGTCAAACGCGTCGAATACGGCAACGTCATCGTCGATCTCGGCCGCGGTGAGGCGATCATCCGTCGCGACGAGCTGATCCCGCGCGAAAATTACAAATATGGCGATCGCGTCCGCGCCTATGTCTATGACGTGCGTCGCGAGCAGCGCGGTCCGCAGATATTCCTGTCTCGCACCCATCCGCAGTTCATGGCGAAGCTGTTCACCATGGAAGTGCCGGAAATCTACGACGGCATCATCGAGATCAAGTCGGTCGCCCGCGATCCAGGTTCGCGCGCCAAGATCGCCGTCATCTCGCGTGACAGTTCCATCGATCCGGTTGGTGCCTGCGTCGGCATGCGCGGCAGCCGCGTTCAGGCGGTGGTCGGCGAATTGCAGGGCGAGAAGATCGACATCATTCCGTGGTCGCCTTCGGCCGCTTCCTTCATCGTCAACGCGCTGCAGCCGGCGGAAGTCGCCAAGGTCGTGCTCGACGAGGACGCCGAACGCATCGAGGTCGTGGTGCCGGACGACCAGCTGTCGCTGGCCATCGGCCGCCGCGGCCAGAACGTCCGGCTCGCCTCGCAGCTCACCGGCTGGGATATCGACATCCTGACCGAACAGGAAGAGAGCGAGCGCCGCCAGAAGGAGTTCGTCGAACGCTCGGCGCTGTTCATGGATGCGCTCAACGTCGACGAGATGGTCGGCCAGGTGCTCGCCTCCGAAGGCTTCACCAGCGTCGAGGAAGTCGCCTATGTCGATGCCGACGAGATCGCGTCGATCGATGGCTTCGACGAGGACACCGCCTCGGAAATCCAGGCCCGCGCCCGCGAATATCTGGAGAAGATCGAAGCCGAGCATGACGAGAAGCGCAAGGCGCTCGGCGTCAAGGACGAGTTGCGTGAGATTCCAGGCGTGACCACCGCCATGATGGTGACGCTCGGCGAGGACGGCGTGAAGACGATCGAGGATTTCGCCGGCTATGCGGCCGATGATCTGACCGGCTGGAAGGAACGCAAGGACGGCGAGACGAAGGTATTCCCGGGCGTGCTCGCCAATCACGGCGTGTCGCGGGCCGATGCTGAACAGATGGTTCTGGCTGCTCGCCTCAAGGCCGGCTGGATCACCGAAGACGAGCTAGCAGCCGAAGACGTGCCGGCTGACGAAGCCGTTGGTGCGTGAGGTGAAACCGCATCGCACACAAGCCGCCCTTGGACGAGATGAACGATCGCACTTGCATCGTCACGCGCAAACAGGCCGAACCGGATGAACTGATCCGTTTCGTCGTCGGCCCGGATTCGGCCGTCGTTCCGGATATCAAGAAAAACCTGCCCGGACGCGGTTGCTGGGTGACTGCCGACCGCCTACATATCGACAAGGCGGCAGCGAAAAACCTGTTCGCTCGCGCCTTCAAGGCGCAGGTGACCGTGCCGACCGATCTCGGCGACACGGTCGACGGGCTGCTTTCCAGATACGCTCTGGGCATGCTCGGTCTTGCCCGCAAGGCAGGCGCGATCGCGCTCGGCGCCACCAAGGTTGAGAGCGCGGTGCGTGGCGGGCTGGCGCTTTTCGTGTTGCATGCGACCGAGGCGTCAGATGACGGCGTCCGCAAGATCAGCCAGGCGCGACGGGCAACCGTCCACCTCGGTGGCCCCGCCATCCTTGCCTACAAACTTTTCTCCGAGGCCGAGTTGAGCTTGGCATTGGGGGGTACAAATGTGATACATGCTGCCGTTCTCGCGGGAGACGCGGGCAGGGCGGTCCAGAAGCGCATGGTTGCGCTCGACCGGTATCGGGGCGGTTCCCCGGACGATCTGGCAATGCTTGCGGCCGTTGCTGACGAAGATGATGCCGCAGAGGATATGGAATGAGCGATACGAAATCGGGCGACGACAAGACGTTGAGTGTTACGCCGAAGAAGACTTTGACGCTGAAGCGCCCCGGTACGGAACAGGGCACCGTGCGCCAGAGCTTCTCGCATGGCCGCACCAAGGCGGTCGTGGTCGAGACCAAGAAGCGCAAGTTCTCGCTGCCCGGTGACAAGCCGGAGCCGGCTGCTGCCCCTGTGTCCGTCTTCACGCCGAAGCCACCGGTCGCGGCAGCGCCGGTTGTGCAGGAAGCGCCCAAGGCGCCGCCGCCTCCGCCGCCGGTCGAACGCGGCGGCATGGTGCTGAACCAATTGTCGCGCGATGAAATGGAGGCGCGCCGCCGGGCTCTTGAGGGTTCGAAGGTGCGCGACGTCGAGGATCGCCAGCGCGCCATCGACGAGGCCAAGCGCCGCGCCGAGGATGAAGAGCGCCGCCGTCGCGAGCGCGAGGAATCCGCGCGCCGCCAGGCCGAGGAAGAAGCCCGGCTGCAGGCCGAGGCCGAGTCCCGCCGGCGTGCCGAGGAAGAGGCGCGCCGCCGCGCGCCGCTGACCGCCGAACTGGCGACAGTCGACGACGAGGACACCAAGCCGAAGCGGACCGGCGCCGGTGCCCCGGTGCGCCGTCCGGTCACGCCGGAAGTGGCGCGTCCGGCCAAGCCGACAAAGGGCGAGGAAGATCGCCGCCGCGGCAAGCTAACGCTGAATACCGCACTTTCCGATGAGGATGCGCGTGCGCGTTCGCTGTCGTCGATGCGTCGGCGCCAGGAGAAATTCAAGCGCGCGCTGCATAACGAACCGCGCGAGAAAGTCATGCGCGAAGTGATACTTCCCGAAACCATCACCATCCAGGAACTGGCGCAGCGCATGTCCGAGCGCGCCGTCGATGTGGTCAAGTTCTTCATGAAACAGGGCCAGATCCTGAAGCCGGGCGACGTCATCGACGCCGACACAGCCGAACTGGTCGCTACCGAATTCGGCCACACGGTTCGCCGCGTCGCCGAGTCCGACATCGAGGAAGGCCTCTTCAACATCGCCGATCGTCCCGAGGATCTCGAGCCGCGTCCGCCGGTGGTGACCATCATGGGCCATGTCGATCACGGCAAGACGTCGCTGCTCGATGCCATCCGCAATGCCAATGTTGTGTCCGGCGAGGCCGGCGGCATCACCCAGCATATCGGCGCCTACCAGGTCGAGAAGAACGGTAACAAGATCACCTTCATCGACACGCCTGGCCACGCCGCCTTCACGGCGATGCGCGCCCGTGGCGCTCAGGCGACCGACATCGCCATCCTGGTAGTGGCGGCCGACGACAGCGTGATGCCGCAGACGATCGAATCGATCAGCCATGCCAAGGCGGCCGGCGTTCCGATCATTGTGGCGATCAACAAGATCGACAAGCATGACGCCGACCCGCAGAAGGTGCGCTCGGAACTGCTGCGCCACGAAGTCTTCGTCGAATCGATGGGCGGCGAGGTGCTGGACGTCGAAGTGTCGGCGACCAAGGGCACCAATCTCGACAAGCTGCTCGAAGCGATCCTGCTGCAGGCCGAAATCCTCGACCTGAAGGCCAATCCGGACCGCACCGCCGAGGGCGTCGTCATCGAAGCCCAGCTCGACAAGGGCCGCGGCCCCGTCGCCACGGTGCTGGTCCAGACCGGCACGCTGATGCCTGGCGACATCCTCGTTGCCGGTAACGAATGGGGCCGGGTGCGCGCGCTGGTCAACGACCGCGGCGGGCAGATCAAGGAAGCGCCGCCGGCGATGCCGGTGGAAGTGCTCGGCCTGCAGGGAACCCCGCAGGCCGGCGACCGCTTCGCCGTCGTCAACAACGAGGCCCGCGCCCGCGAGATCACCGAATATCGCCAGCGTCTGGCGCGTGAGAAGGCGGTGGCCAAGCATGCCGGCCAGCGTGGTTCGCTCGAACAGATGATGTCGCAACTGCAGACGAGCGGGCTGAAGGAATTCCCGCTGGTCATCAAGGGCGACGTGCAGGGCTCGATCGAGGCGATCAGCGCGGCGCTGGACAAGCTCGGCACCGACGAGGTGCGTGCGCGCATCGTTCATGCGGGCGCCGGCGGCATCACCGAAAGCGATGTCTCGCTGGCGGAAACCTCGGGCGCCGCAATCATCGGCTTCAACGTTCGCGCCAATGTGCAGGCGCGTGCGGCGGCCGCGGCTGCAGGCATCGAGATCCGCTACTACTCGATCATCTACAACCTTGTGGATGACGTGAAGGCGGCGCTGTCCGGCCTGCTGTCGCCGGAGCGTCGCGAAACCTTCATTGGCAATGCCGAGATCCTTGAGATCTTCGACATCACCAAGGTCGGCAAGATCGCCGGCTGCCGTGTCACCGAAGGCAAGGTCGAGCGCGGTGCGGGCGTTCGCCTGATCCGCGACAACGTCGTCATCCACGAAGGCACGCTGAAGACGCTGAAGCGCTTCAAGGACGAAGTTGCGGAGGTTCCGGGTGGCCAGGAATGCGGCATGGCCTTCCAGAACTACGAAGACATGCGCGTCGGCGACGTCATCGAGTGCTTCCGCGTCGAGATGGTGACCAGGACGCTCTGAGTTCGAGCAACTTGAGTTCGAGCATTTACAAACCGGGCGGTGGTCGAAAGGCTGCCGCCTAAACCATGATCCCGAAAAGTGGTATCCGGTTTTCGGAGAAGATCATGGTCAACAAAAATAGAGCCTGATCCATTCCGATTTCTATCGGGATGGATCAGGCTTTAAAGCATATGAGACATGCGGCGCGGTCCCATCCCGTGCCTCACGATTTCAGGATAGAGAAAAATGCCCCGTTCAACCACGTCAGGTCCATCCCAGCGCATGCTTCGCGTCGGCGAGCAGGTGCGGCATGCGCTGTCGGAAACCTTGCAACGTGGCGAGATCCTCGATCCGCTGATCGAAAATTCGGTGGTTTCGGTCTCGGAGGTGCGCATGTCGCCCGATCTGAAGATCGCCACCGCTTTCGTCTCGCCGCTTGGCGCCAGTGATGCCGATGCGGTGGTCGAGGCGCTCAACAAGCATGCGAAATTCGTGCGCGGCCGCGTTTCCGGCGCGCTCCGGCAGATGAAGTACATGCCGGAATTCCGCTTCCGGCTCGACACCAGCTACGACAATTTCCAGAAGATCAACGAATTGTTGCACTCGCCCGAAGTGGCGCGCGATCTCGGCCCAGACGCCCAGATCGGCGACCAGAACAAAGACAACGACAAGGACGAAAAATAGTGGCGCGTCGCGGCAAGAAGAAGGGTCGGCCGATCTCCGGCTGGCTGGTGCTGGACAAACCCGTCGGCATGGGTTCGACCGAAGCCGTCTCCAAGATCAAATGGCTGTTCCAGGCGGAAAAGGCCGGCCATGCCGGCACGCTCGACCCGCTCGCTTCCGGCATGCTGCCGATCGCGCTCGGCGAAGCGACCAAGACCGTCCCCTATGTCCAGGATGGCGCCAAGGTCTACCGCTTCACGGTCGCCTGGGGTGAGGAGCGTTCGACCGATGACCTCGAAGGGCCGGTGACGAAAAGCTCCGACCAGCGTCCGGCTGAAGCCGATGTGCTTTTGCTGATGCCGAAATACACCGGCGTCATCATGCAGACGCCGCCGCAATTTTCGGCCATCAAGATCGCAGGCGAGCGCGCCTATGATCTTGCCCGCGACGGCGCGACGGTCGACATTCCGGCGCGGGAAGTCGAGATCGGCCGCCTCGACCTGATCGAGCACAGTGCCGACAGCACCATTTTCGAAGTCGAATGCGGCAAGGGCACCTATGTCCGCTCGCTGGCCCGCGACATGGGCCGCGATCTCGGCTGTTTCGGTCACATCGCCGAACTGCGCCGGATCGAGGTCGAGCCGTTCACGCAGGAAGACTTCGTCACCATCGCCGAGCTGGAAGCCGCCCGCTTCGGCGAACAGCCCGATGAGGGTTCGGATTCAGCGGACACGGTGCCGGTCGACTTCGACGCCATCGACGCGTTTCTGGTCGACACGTCAGCCGCGCTCGACTGCCTGCCGCAGATCGCGATTAGCGACGACGCGGCAACAAAAATCCGCCTCGGCAACCCGGTCATCATCCGTGGCCGCGACGCGCCGGTGGAAGCCGAGGAAGCCTGCGCCACGGCGCGCGGCAAGCTGGTCGCCATCGGCGCCGTCGAGCAAGGCATGTTCAAGCCGAAGCGGGTCTTTGCCGGCTGAGCCCCCTCGTCTAATCTTCGATCAGAGGTACATTCGAGGGGCACATGGCAAAGGCCGAGACAATCAGGAAGCGGGCGCCGGTGACAGCACGGCGGCCGCCGATCGGCGCATCACCGGGCACACTGATCGCCGACCCTGCGGCGCGGCGCAGCGAACTGCGACTGACACTGATGTCGCCCGACAAATTCGAGACAATCGAAGATGCCAGCATCAACGACCTGAATGCTCATTGCAACGCATGGCCGGTCATCTGGCTCGATTGCACCGGCCTCGCCAACATCCCGCTGATCGAGGAGATCGGCCGGATTTTCAGCCTGCATCCGCTGGCGCTGGAAGACGTCGTCAACACCGGCCAGCGGCCCAAGGTGGACTTCTTCGAGGACCATGCCTTCGTCGTCGTCAGGATGATCGACGACGTCACCGCGCATCGCTACGAGCAGATCGCGGTCTTCTTCGGCAGGAACTTCGTCGTCACCTTCCAGGAGCGCGAAGGCGATCCGTTCGATCCCGTGCGCAAGCGCATCGAAAGCTCGATGCCCAACCGGCTGCGCTCACGCGGCGCCGACTATCTCGCCTATGCGCTGATCGACGCCATCGTCGACAGTTATTTCCCGCCGATCGAGACCGCCGGCGACTTGGTCGACAGCATCGAGGACCAGATGCTGCGCGCGGCGGACAGGCACCAGATGCGGCGGCTTCACGAGTTGCGGCGCGACGCCAACGTGCTGAAGGGGGTGCTTTGGCCGATGCGCGACGCGCTGGCGACGCTGATCCGCAACGACGTGCCCTACGTCAAGCCCGAGACCAAGATCTTCCTGAACGACACGCTCGATCACTCGCTTCGGCTCATCGAACTGGTCGAAACCCAGCGCGACATGCTGACCGGTCTGATCGAGATGCATCTGTCGCTGAGTCAGGCACGCACCAGCGACGTCATCAGCTATCTGACGATCGTCTCGGTGATCTTCATCCCGCTCACCTTTCTCGCTGGCGTGTGGGGCATGAACTTCGATCCCGAAGCCTCGCCATGGAACATGCCGGAGCTGAAGGCTCAATACGGCTATCCGGCAGCGCTGGTGTTCATGGCCGTTGTCGCGCTCGGGCTTGTCGCCTTCTTCAGATGGAAGAAGTGGCTTTAGCCGAGGCGAAATCTTCGCTTGTGCAGCAAAAAGCCGGCTTGTGAATTGGGCTGGTGTTTTTGCCTGAATTGCCCTATATGCGCCGCAGCATCGTGCAATGCCACGTTGCTTGTACCGGCCCCTGCTGGACGACATCCCGGCCGAGGGCGTCCCGTTTCCTCAAACAGATAAGGAAAAACACGATGTCGATTACTGCCGAGCGCAAGAAGGAATTGATGGGTGAATTCGCAACCGCCAAGGGCGATACCGGGTCTCCGGAAGTCCAGGTGGCCATCCTTTCCGAGCGCATCAAGAACCTGACCGACCATTTCAAGGACCACAAGAAGGATAACCATTCCCGCCGTGGTCTGCTCGCTCTCGTCTCCCAGCGCCGCAGCCTGCTTGATTATCTCAAGCGCAAGGACGACGCGCGCTATCAGACGCTGATCGAGAAGCTCGGTCTGCGCCGTTGACGAATTGACCGGCGGGTTCTTTCGAGAGCCCGCCGGTCGCGCATTGGAGCAGTCCATTGTTCCAATGAAGGAAGTAGAGCGCCGCGCTTCGATTTGGACGCGCACATGGGACGCTCTGAAACTTTGAATTTGCGCAAGGCATTTCCGAGAGCCGCGGTTTTCGGGTCATGCGCAAGGCCAGTCGGATCGATTGGCTAGACCCGGTTTCGATATAGCACAGGGCCATTCGAAACCGCCCATGGACGGTCATGGGGCAGGATTGCAGGACGCTCGCGCGGCACCCGCGCCGGATACCCGAGCTTCCCGTTGTCTTGCCCGTGGCTGCCCGAGAAACGAAGCCAAGGGAAAGGGGCACTCGCGCACGGTGAAATGGCGCGTCCCTTTCCGCATATGAAGGACAAGACATGTTCAATCACCACAAAGTGGAAATCGAATGGGGCGGCCGTCCGCTCATCCTCGAAACCGGCAAGATTGCGCGCCAGGCTGACGGCGCGGTGCTCGCCACCTACGGCGAAACCAAGGTTCTCGCCACCGTCGTTTCGATGAAGGAACCAAAACCCGGCCTCGATTTCTTCCCGCTGACCGTCAACTACCAGGAAAAGACCTATGCCGCCGGCAAGATCCCGGGCGGCTATTTCAAGCGCGAAGGCCGTCCGAGCGAAAAGGAAACGCTGGTTTCCCGTCTCATCGACCGTCCGATCCGCCCACTCTTCGCTGACGGTTACAAGAACGACACGCAGATCGTTGTCACCGTCGTCCAGCATGATCTCGAAAACGACCCGGACATCCTGTCGATCGTCGCCACCTCGGCGGCTTTGACGCTGTCCGGCGTCCCTTTCATGGGTCCGATCGGCGGCGCCCGCGTCGGCTACATCAACGGCGAATATGTGCTCAATCCGCATGTCGACGAGATGCAGGAATCCAAGCTTGACCTGATCGTCGCCGGCACCTCGGACGCCGTGCTGATGGTCGAGTCCGAAGCCAAGGAACTCGGCGAGGATCTGATGCTCGGCGCCGTCATGTTCGGCCATCGCGGCTTCCAGCCGGTGATCGACGCGATCATCAAGCTGGCAGAAGTCGCCGCCAAGGATCCGCGTGACTTCACCGCGCCGGATTATTCGGCGCTTGAAGCCGAGATGCTGAAGATCGTCGAAGGCGAGCTTCGCGATGCCTACAAGATCACTGACAAGCAGAAGCGCTATGCCGCCGTCGACGCCGTCAAGGCGAAGGTCAAGGCTGCGTTCGCACCCGCAGAAGGCGAAGAAGCCAAGTATACGTCCGAGCAGATCGGCACCGTGTTCAAGGAGCTCCAGGCCAAGGTCGTGCGCTGGAACATCCTCGACACCGGTTCGCGCATCGACGGCCGCGATCTGAAGACGGTTCGCAAGATCGTCTCCGAAGTCGGCGTCCTGCCGCGCACCCACGGCTCGGCGCTGTTCACCCGCGGCGAGACCCAGGCGCTGGTCGTCGCCACGCTCGGCACCGGGGAGGACGAGCAGTATGTCGATTCGCTGACCGGCATGTACAAGGAGAAGTTCCTCCTTCACTACAACTTCCCTCCCTATTCGGTCGGTGAAACCGGTCGCATGGGTTCGCCCGGCCGCCGCGAAATCGGCCACGGCAAGCTCGCCTGGCGCGCGATCCGCCCGATGCTGCCGACATCGGACCAGTTCCCCTACACGCTGCGCGTCGTCTCGGAGATCACCGAGTCCAACGGCTCGTCGTCGATGGCTACCGTCTGCGGCACCTCGCTGGCGCTGATGGATGCCGGTGTGCCGCTGGCCAAGCCGGTCGCCGGCATCGCCATGGGTCTGATCAAGGAAGGCGAGCGCTTCGCGGTGCTCTCCGACATCCTCGGCGACGAGGACCATCTCGGCGACATGGACTTCAAGGTTGCCGGCACCGCCAACGGCATCACCTCGCTGCAGATGGACATCAAGATCGAGGGCATCACCGAGGAGATCATGAAGATCGCGCTGGATCAGGCCAAGGACGGCCGCCAGCATATCCTCGGCGAAATGGGCCATGCGCTGTCCGGCGCGCGCTCCGAACTCGGCGAATTCGCGCCGCGCATCGAGGTCATGCACATCCCGACCGACAAGATCCGCGACGTGATTGGCTCGGGCGGCAAGGTCATCCGCGAGATCGTCGAAAAGACCGGCGCCAAGATCAACATCGAGGACGACGGCACGGTCAAGATCGCTTCGTCCAACGCCAAGGAGATCGAGGCGGCGAAGAAGTGGATCCACACCATCGTCGCCGAGCCGGAAGTCGGCGAAATCTACGAGGGCACGGTCGTCAAGACCGCCGACTTCGGCGCTTTCGTCAACTTCTTCGGTCCGCGTGACGGCCTCGTCCACATCTCGCAGCTCGCCAATGATCGCGTCGCCAAGACTTCGGACGTCGTCAAGGAAGGCGACAAGGTCTGGGTCAAGCTGATGGGCTTCGATGAGCGCGGCAAGGTCCGCCTGTCGATGAAGGTCGTCGACCAGGCCACCGGCAAGGAAATCGCCCGCGACAAGAAGGCCGACGGCGAAGAAGACGCCGCCTGAGCGATCTGACCGAACAATCGAAACGGGCGCGCCGACAGGTCGCGCCCGCTTTCATTTTCTGGTCAAGCCAGCTGCACTTCGAGATCGAAAAATGTCCGCTGAGCCGCTGAAGACACTGTTCCATCCGTTCGAGGCGGAGGCTGTTTCCTTGCCGCGTAAGGGCGAGCGTGTCCTCTTTCTGGGCGCTGAGCCGGGCTTCCGCCTGCCCGAAGGTTTTGATGCAGCACTGCATCTTGTGCAAGGCTTCCGGCCGCACTTTCGCGCGCTGCAGGCGGCCGGTTTCACCGTCACGCCGCGCCTGGAGGGCGAAGGTTTCGATGCGGCATTGGTGCTTGCCGGCCGCCATCGCGGGCAGAACGAATTGCGCATCGCCGAGGCGATTGAGCGTGTGCGGCCGGGCGGATCGATTGTCGTTGCCGGCGCCAAGGACGATGGCATTGCCAGCCTGCGCAAGCGCATCGACGAGCTTGTGCCGCTCGACGGCCATTTGCCGAAACATCACGGCATCGCCTTCTGGTTTCATCGACCTGCCGATGCTGCGGTCGCGGCAGCGCTTCGCGCTGCCAATCCCGCCCTTCTGGTCGAGGATCGGTTCCGCACCGCACCAAGCATGTTTTCTTTCGATAAGATCGATGCAGGTTCGAGATTGCTGGTCGACAATCTCCCCGGCGACCTGCGTGGCAGCGTTGCCGATTTCTGCGCCGGCTGGGGCTATGTGGCGGCCGAGGTCGCCGCCCGCTCACCTGGCATATCGGCGCTCGATCTCTACGAGGCCGAGTTCGATGCGCTGGAGGCGGCGAAAGGCAATATCGGCAATACAGCGGCGGAACCCGGTTTCTTCTGGATCGATCTTTTGAGCGAGCCGGTCGAGCGGCGCTATGACGCCATCGCCATGAACCCGCCCTTCCATCGCAGCCGGGCGGCCGAGCCGGAGATCGGCGCCGGCATGGTCCGCGCCGCGGCAAAGGCGCTGAAGCCGGGCGGTCGGCTGTTCATGGTGGCGAACCGCCAGCTTCCCTACGAGCCGGTGCTGGCGGCCGCCTTCTCCAGCCATGCCGAGATTGCCCGCGACCGCATGTTCAAGGTTTTCGCGGCGCGCCGCTGAAGGCTGGTTCACGCGGACAACGGCATCTTCTGCGGCCGAAATTAAATTACTCTCGTCCGCTGTCGGTCCGCTTCAGCTCGTCGAGCGCCGGCATCGAGACGATGTGGTAGCCGGAATCGACATAGTGGATTTCGCCGGTGACGCCCGACGACAGGTCGGACAGCAGATAGAGCGCGGAACCACCGACTTCGTCGATGGTCACTGTGCGGCGCAGCGGCGAGTTGCGCTGCTGGTAGGAAAACATGTGGCGTGCGTCGGAAATCCCGGCGCCGGCCAGTGTCCGCACCGGTCCGGCGGATATGCCGTTCACCCTGATGCCGCGCGGGCCGTAGTCGTTGGCGAGATAGCGGACGCTGGCTTCAAGCCCGGCCTTGGCGACGCCCATGACGTTGTAGTTCGGCATGACGCGGACCGAACCGGCATAGGTCAGCGTGATCATCGAGCCGCCGTCCCTCATCAGCGCGGCCGCATGACGGGCGACCTCGGTGAAGGAATAGCAGGAGATGACCATAGTGCGGACGAAATTTTCGCGGCTGGTGTCGGCGTAAAGGCCTTTCAGCTCGTTCTTGTCGGAAAAGCCGATGGCGTGGACGACGAAGTCCAGCCCGCCCCAGGCCTCGCCCAAGGTCTCGAAGGTAGCGGCAACCGATGCGCTGTCCTCAACGTCGCAAGGCACGACCAGCGAGGAGCCGAGCTTGTCGGCGAGCGGCTTGACCCGGCGCCCGAAGGCTTCGCCCTGATAGGTGAAGGCGAGTTCCGCCCCATGTTCGGACAGTTTCCGGGCGATGCCCCAGGCGATCGAATGGTCGTTGGCGACACCCATGACAAGCCCGCGCTTGCCCTTCATCAATCCGTCCATGGTCGGCTGTCCTTATGCGGAATAGCGCTGGAAAATCAGCGTTGCGTTGGTGCCGCCGAAACCGAACGAGTTGGACAGGACGGTGTCGATCCTGGCATCGTCGATGCGCTCTCGCACGATCGGCATACCCTCGAATTCCGGATCGAGCTGCTCGATGTGGGCGCTCTCGCCGATGAAGCCGCCTTGCATCATCAGGATCGAGTAGATCGATTCCTGCACGCCGGCCGCACCCAGCGAGTGGCCGGTCAGCGATTTCGTCGAGGTGATGAACGGCATGTTTTCGCCGAACACCTCGCGGATCGCGCCCATCTCCCTGGAGTCGCCGACCGGCGTCGAGGTGCCGTGCGTGTTGATGTAGTCGACCGGCGAAGAGACTGTCGCCAGCGCCTGCCGCATGCAGCGCACCGCGCCTTCGCCCGAGGGCGCCACCATGTCGAAGCCGTCGGAGGTCGCGCCATAGCCGACGACCTCGGCGTAGATCTTGGCGCCGCGCGCCTTGGCGTGCTCGAGCTCTTCCAGGACCAGCACGCCGGCGCCGCCGGCGATGACGAAGCCGTCGCGATCGACGTCATAGGCGCGCGAGGCAGCCGATGCCCGGTCGTTGAACTTGGAGGACATGGCGCCCATCGCGTCGAACAGGTCCGACATCGTCCAGTCGAGATCCTCATGGCCGCCGGCGAAGACCATGTCCTGCTTGCCCCACTGGATCAGTTCGTAGCCATTGCCGATGCAATGCGCCGAGGTCGAGCAGGCCGAAGAGATCGAATAATTGACGCCGTGGATCTTGAACCAGGTGGCGAGCGTCGCCGAAGCGGTCGACGACATCGCTTTCGGCACCGCGAACGGGCCGATGCGCTTGGGGCTGCCGTTCTTCAGCGTGGTTTCAGCGGCTTCGACGATGGTTCTGGTCGATGGTCCGCCCGATCCCATGACGATACCTGTGCGCTCATTGGTGATGTCGCTCTCGCCAAGTCCAGCGTCCACGATCGCCTGGTCCATGGCGACATGGTTCCAGGCCGCACCTTGCGACAGGAAGCGCATGGCGCGGCGATCGATCAGCGCGGCGGGGTCGAGCGTCGGCGCTCCCCAGACCTGGCAGCGGAAGCCGTGTTCGGCGAAGGAATCGGAGAAGCTGATGCCGGATCTGGCATCATGCAGCGAGGCCTGCACCTCGTTGGCATTGTTGCCGATCGACGACACGATGCCGAGGCCTGTCACTACGACCCGTCTCATTCGCAACTCCTTCCAGCGCATGAACCCGAAACCTGCCGGACCGAAACCTGCCGGACAAGGATGCGCAAATTAAGTTCTACAGCTTCCTTTGCGCCTCCCGCGGACTCGCCGCGCTGCGCAGGCGCCGGTCAGGCGGCGGCCGATTGCTTGGACAGACCCACCTTGAGATCCGTTGCTGCGTATATGGGTTCGCCATCCGCCTTCAGCCAGCCATCGGCGATACCCAGCACCAGCCGGCCGCGCATCACGCGCTTGAAATCCACGCCATATTCTACCTTCTTGACCGACGGCGTCACCATACCTTTGAATTTCACTTCGCCGGTCGACAGCGCCATGCCCTTGCCCGGCTCGCCGAGCCAGCCGAGGTAGAATCCCGTCAATTGCCACATGGCGTCGAGGCCCAGGCATCCCGGCATGATCGGGTTGCCGATGAAGTGGCAGGCGAAAAACCACAGGTCCGGCTTGATGTCGAACTCGGCGCGGATGAAGCCCTTGTCGAAGGCGCCGCCGGTCTCGCTGATTTCGGTGATGCGGTCGAACATCAGCATCGGCGGATAGGGCAGCTGGGCGTTTCCAGGTCCGAACAGCTCGCCGCGGGCGCAGGCAAGCAGTTCCTCGTAATCGTAGCTGGATTTCGAAACCGCCATCAGTCTCCGTCCCCAATAATCGTCCGGGCGGTAGCGCGCCCTTGTCGTTGGTTTCCTAACACAATCTATTTCAGGCCGGAAACCGGCGTTTGCGCTTAACCCGCCCGCCTGCCGGGGTCAATGCGCGCTATTGATCGTGTTCGGCCGACAGAATATATGTCGGGGGATGTCCAGGTTCGGTCAAAGTTGGTTTTTTGCCGTTCTGGACAGGTTTTGAGGCGAAACTTGAGCTTGGACGGATAGATGGATCTGGGCTGCCGGAAGGAAAATGTCGCTGTGGACAAGCGGGTTCGCGAAGCTGGCCTGAGGCCGACGCGTCAGCGCATTGCGCTGGCCGATCTGCTTTTTGCCAAAGGCGACCGCCATCTGTCGGCCGAGGAACTGCACGAGGAGGCGATCGCCGCCGGCGTGCCGGTATCGCTCGCCACCGTCTACAACGCCCTTCATCAATTCACCCAGGCGGGCCTTCTGCGCATCCTGGCCGTCGAGGGGTCGAAGACCTACTTCGACACCAACACCTCCGATCACCATCATTTCTACATTGAGGGCGAAAACAGGATTTTTGACATCGCCAGCGGTCCTGTCACGGTTTCCAACCTGCCGGAGCCGCCGGAGGGCATGGAGATCGCCAATGTCGATATCGTGGTGAGGCTGCGCCCCAAACGCTGCGAGTGATCGGCTCGTCATAAGGCCGCGAGATATCGTTTCGCCGGTATCGGCCTCCGGACTCGACCGGCAAGAAGAGTCAGTCCTTGACCCGTTCGCCGGGATAGGCGCCCCAGACCAGCGACTGGGCGAGCCAGCCGGTGTGGCCACTGAAGGTCATTTCGCACCACTGGCCGTCACAGGACTTGATCGTGCCCATGGCGCCAGGCTCGACGATTGCGACGATGCCGGCATCCTTTTGCGGGTCGTCGAGTAGGTTGATTCGGGCATCTTTGCCGCGCTGCCAGGGTGCTACGATCGCCGTGCGGCGACCTGAAAGCAGCGACTGGTTGATCCAGCCTTCCGAGCCGTCGGCATCGCGCACCCGACGCCAGGTGTCGAATTCCTGGATGATCTCCATCGGCAGGCCGGGTTTCATATACATCCAGTCGACGGAATAGTTGACGCCTGGTCCGACGCGGGAGTTGACGCGGCCGGCTTTCAGGCTGACGAAGCGCGGCAGCGGCAGGCCGCTCGGCCCGAGCGTGACGCTCTGGGTCGGTGCTGCCGCATTCTGTGCCGCCACATCCGGGGAATAAAGCAGAGCGCCGAGAAATGCTGCGCTGAGGGCCAGGCGGAGCGACGCGAAACCAGACACTTTCGTTCCCTTTCGGCGCCGGCTCATCGGCCCTGGCGCCCCTTTTTCTTTGTCTTCGGCGGAACCTCTTGTTACATGGAGAACTGGCACCGCGACCGGCCTGCAGTTTCGCCTGTCTTGGTTAAAGAGGTCTCAACGAGGTCGGGTTCGAGGAAACAATGGTAGGCAGAAAAAGGCCCCTCGTCGTCATCACGCGCAAGCTGCCCGACCCGGTCGAGACCCGCATGCGTGAGCTGTTCGACGCCCGGCTGAATGTCGAAGACCGGCCGATGACGCAGCCGGAACTGGTCGCGGCGGTCAAGGAAGCCGACGTGCTGGTGCCGACCATAACCGATCAAATCGACGCGGCGCTGATCGCCCAGGCCGGCGACAACCTCAAGCTGATCGCCAATTTCGGCAACGGCGTCGACAAGATCGACGTGTCAGCAGCAGCGAAGAAGGGCATTACCGTCACCAACACGCCGAACGTTTTGACCGAAGATACCGCCGACATGACCATGGCGCTGATGCTGGCGGTGCCGCGGCGGCTGGCGGAAGGCGCCAATGTGCTGACCGGCGACAAGAAATGGGCCGGCTGGTCGCCGACCTGGATGCTTGGCCGGCGTATCTGGGGCAAACGTCTCGGCATTGTCGGCATGGGCCGCATCGGCACCGCCGTCGCCCGGCGGGCCAAGGCCTTTGGCCTGTCGATCCACTATCACAACCGCCATCGCGTGCTTGCCGCGGTCGAGGATGAGCTGGAGGCGACCTATTGGGAAAGCCTCGACCAGATGCTTGCCCGCATGGACATCATATCGGTCAATTGTCCGTCGACGCCGGCGACCTTCCATCTGCTTTCGGCGCGGCGGCTGGCGCTTCTGCAACCGTCCGCTTACATCGTCAACACGGCGCGCGGCGACATCATCGACGAGGACTCTCTGGTCAAGCTGATCCAGGACGGCAAGATCGCCGGCGCCGGGCTCGATGTCTACGAGCATGAGCCAGCGCTGAACAGCAAATTACTGAAGCTCGCCGCCAAGGGCAAGGTCGTGCTGTTGCCGCATATGGGGTCGGCGACGCTCGAAGGCCGGATCGACATGGGCGAGAAGGTGATCATCAACATCCGCGCCTTCTTCGATGGCCATCGGCCGCCGGATCGCGTGCTGCCGCTGCGGACGTGACTGGCTACCATCGTAAGTTAGCGTAGGCTTACGAAAGCACCTTGCGCATGGTGATCGAGGTCGGTCGGTCATAGCCACTGTGCGCCGTCCGTTCCGTTTCGCGAAAGCCGAGGCGGGCAAAGGCCGCGTGGTTCCCGGTCAATTCGATCCGCGTCTGAAGCTCGATCGCAGGCTTGCCGCGGTAGCGGGCAAGATTCTCGACAGCTTGCATCAGCCGCCTGGCAATGCCTTGTCCCTGAAAGTCCGGTTCGACCGCGAGCTTTCCGACATAGAAATCGTTGGCCCGCTCCAGGACAAAAACGCAGCCGACAATCCTGCCGCCCTTCAGCGCCGCAAAGCCCGTCTCCTGCCGGGCCTTGTCCCGGAGATTTTCGACCGTGAGCCGATGCGCCGAGGATGGCGGATCGATGACGCCATCCATGGCAGCGAAGGCGCGCATGATCAGCGCCAGCACCTCGTCCCAACGGTCGAAATCGGCCGGAAGCTGCGCGACGGAATCCAGGCTGTCCAAAATCTAGCTGCTCTTGTTCTAGCTGCTCTTGTAGCGGATCGTGTCGAAGCGGGCGGCCAATGCATCGTAAAGCAGCAGCCGGCCGACCAGCGGTTCGCCGATGCCGGCGATCAGCTTGATCGCCTCCATGGCCTGCAGCGTGCCGACGACGCCGGTCAGCACGCCGAGCACGCCGGCCACGGCGCAGGATGGCACCAGGCCGGCCGGCGGTGGTTCCGGGAAAAGATCGCGATAACTCGGATTCGGCCTGCCATCCGTGCCGGTTTCGAACGGTTTCAGCACGGTCACCGAGCCGTCGAAGCGGCCGACGGCGGCATGGACCAGCGGCCGCTTTTCGGCAGCGCAGGCGTCGGCCACCGCATAACGGGTTTCGAAATTGTCGGAGCCGTCGACGACGATGTCATAACCGGCGACAAGGGCAGGGGCGTTGTCCGCCGTCAGCCTGAGATTGTGCAGTTCCACGGCGACGTTGGGGTTGATGCGGGCGATCGCCGCCTTGGCGCTGTCGGTCTTCGCCATGCCGACAGCGCCGGTGCCGTGGATCACCTGCCTTTGCAGATTCGACAGCGAGACGCTGTCGTCGTCGACGATGCCGAGTGTGCCGACGCCGGCTGCGGCAAGATATTCAAGCACCGGCGCTCCCAGCCCGCCGGCGCCGATGACCAGGACCCGAGCCCGCTTCAGTCGCTGCTGGCCGGCGCCGCCGATCTCGGGCAGCACGATGTGGCGGGCGTAGCGTTCGAGTTCTTCGTTGGTGAGCGCGGTGGTGATCATCGCCGGACCATATAGGGGGTGAATAGTGAATAGTGAATAGTGAATGGTGAATAGTGAGTAGTGAGTAGGGAGTAGGGAGTAGCTGGTAGCCGGTAGTGGTGGACAGTGGACAGTGGACAGTGGACAGTGGACAGTGGACAGTGGACAGTGGACAGTGGAGTGAGGGTACACTCACTACCATTCACCATTCACCATTCACCATTCACCATTCACCATTCACCATTCACCATTCACCATTCACCATTCACCATTCATTACCTAACCGCCCCATGATCGACCGTCAAAAACTGCGCGCGTCCGTTGAGACTGGAAAACAGCGCCGCATCGGTCCCGGTCATGAAAGCCTGGCAATTCAGCTCTTCGAGGATCGAGAACAGCGCGGCGCGTCGGCCCGCGTCGAGATGGGCGGCGATTTCGTCGAGCAGCAGGATCGGCGTCATGCCAGACATCTCGCCGGTCAGCCGGGCGTGCGACAGGACCATGCCGACCAGCAGCGCCTTCTGCTCGCCAGTCGAACAGACTTCGGCCGGCATCGCCTTTGGCCGGTGCCGTACCACGAGATCCGACCGGTGCGGCCCGTCGAGCGTGCGCCCGGCGGCGCGGTCGCGATCGCGCGCTTCGGCAAGAGTGCGGCGGAACCGCTCCTCGACATCGACAGCCGCGCTGGTTGCGACCTCGCTTTCCAGTGCGCCGGACAGGCCGATGTCGGCTTGCGGAAACGGACCGGAGCTTGGCAGCCTGTCGATCATGGCGGCGAGCAGGCGCATCAGTTCGGCACGCGCCGCGGCAATCGCCACACCGGTTTCGGCCATTTGCGTCTCGATCGCATCGAACCAGGCGCCGTCGCGCGAGCCTTCGGCAAGCAGTCGATTGCGGCCGCGCATCGCTTTTTCGTAGTCGAGCGCGCGCTGGCCGTGGCCCGGATCGATCGCCAGCACCTGCCGGTCGAGAAAGCGCCGCCGATCTGCGGCCGGCCCGGTGAACAATGCATCCATCGCCGGTGTCAGCCAGACGACGCGCAGCCATTCCAGCATGTCCTCCGCCGAGCGCGCCGCCGCGCCGTTGATCCGCACCCGCCGGCCGCTCTCGGCGGCGTCGCCGCCTGCGATGCCGGTGCCGATCTCGACCGGGCCGTCCGGTCCATCGAGCCGGGCATGGATGGCAAAGCCGCCGTCGCCGCCTTCGCGCGCCACGTCGGCATAAGGCGCACGGCGCAGGCCGCGCCCCGGTGTCAACAGGGAAATCGCCTCCAGCAGATTGGTTTTGCCGGCACCATTGTCACCGGAAAAAACCACCGGGCCGGGATCGAGATCGATCGACAGTGTTGTGTAATTGCGGAAATTGGTAAGCGAAAGCTTACTTATATGAGTCTGCTGTTCGCGCTCAGGCTGCTTCGCAACTCCGGTCATGACAGCAAGATGGCCTCGTTCGGGCCTAAAGCGCGCCGCGTTTGACCGGCCTCATGCGACGCGCTTTAGGTTGTTGTTTTATGCATGTCGTTATCGCAAAACCGCTGCACACTTTTGCGCGACTTGCATCAGACCCGCATCGGCATCAGCACGTAGAGCGTGGTTTCGTCGGCCATGTCGTGGATCAGCGTTGGCGAGCCGGCATCCGCCAGCATGAATTTTGCCTCGGTACCGGTCAACTGGGCGGCGACGTCGAGCAGATATTTGGCGTTGAAGCCGATTTCGATCGCGTCGGACGAATAATCCGCGGCCAGTTCTTCGGTGGCGCTGCCCGAATCCGGATTGTTGACTGCAAGCGTGACCTGGCCTTCTCCAATCGAAAGCTTCACCGCCCGGCCGCGTTCGGACGAAATGGTCGAGACGCGGTCGACGGCGGCGGCGAAACTCTGGCGGTCGATGATCAGCTTCTTGTCGTTGCCGGTCGGGATCACCCGCTGATAGTCCGGGAAGGTGCCGTCGATCAGCTTCGAGGTCAAAACGACGCTGCCGATGGTGAAGCGGATCTTGGTGTCGGACAATTCGGTGGTCACCGCGATATCCGGGTCATCGACGAGCTTTTGCAATTCGCTGACCGTCTTGCGCGGAATGATGATGCCCGGCATGCCTTCCGATCCTGCCGGCGCGTCGATCTCGGCGCGCGCCAGCCGATGGCCGTCGGTCGCTACCGAGCGCAGCTTCAGCTTGCCGTCGGCGTCATGCGTGTGCAGGTAGATGCCGTTCAGGTAGTAGCGCGTCTCTTCGGTGGAGATGGCGAATTGGGTCTTCTCGATCAGGCCCTTGAGCGCGACCGAATCGAGCCGGAAGATATGCGAGAACGATCCGGCCGAAAGCTCCGGAAAATCGGATTGCGGCAGGCACTGGAGGCGGAAGCTCGAGCGGCCCGAGGTCACCGTCATGGCGTTGCCGTCCTCGTCGGTCTTCAGCATGACCTCCGCGCCGTCGGCGAGCTTGCGCACGATGTCGTAGAGCAGGTGCGCCGGAACCGTCGTCGCCCCGCCGCGCTCGACCTTGGCGGGCGTGGCTTCGGTCACCTCCAGGTCGAGGTCGGTCGCCTTCATTTCAAGGGTGGCGCCTTCGGCGCTCAGCAGCACGTTCGACAGGATCGGTATGGTGTTGCGCCGTTCGACCACGCGATGAACGTGGTTGAGCGACTTCAGGAGATTTGACCGTTCCAGGATAACACGCATGACGAAACAGGCTCGCTTGAATGAATGAGCGGATCTCCGGCAAGCGGCAACCCGCGAAAGGTCTGAACAGGCTCAGAATCTGCACAAACTGACAGGAAAAAACCGGTGAACGCAAGCCCGCGCTGCCGCTTCCGGCCGGTTACCCGGGCTTTCCCAGGATAAAACTGGGCAAGCCCGCAAGCCAATGCTCGTCGCCCAAAAGTATGCCCTCGGGTCAGGCCCGGGTCAGGCCCTGGGTCAGGCCCGAGGGTGCGCAGCGGTTTTTGCGGCAACGACGTGCATAAGGACGAAGATAACAAGCGCGTCGCGGCCATCCAGACGCGACACGCCTTTGTTTTTCGGGCCGGTCAGGCCTGGTCGTTGATCAGTCTTCTCAGCAATTCGAGTTCCTGCGCCAGCGTGTTGTCGACGCCTGAAAGATCCTCGATCTTGCGCACGGCGTGCAGCACCGTCGTGTGATCGCGGCCACCGAAACGCCGCCCGATCTCCGGCAAGGAGCGCGGTGTCATCACCTTCGACAGGTACATCGCGACCTGCCGCGGCTTGACGATGGTGCGGGTGCGCCGGTTGGACAGAAGTTCCGTCTTCGACACATTGTAGTGGCGCGCGACGATGCGCTGGATGTCCTCGATGCGCACCCGCTTCGGCTCGCCCGAACGATAGATGTGGCCGAGGATCTCATCGATGCGGTCGATGGTGATCTGCGGTTCGAACGACTGGCGGAACAGGAGCTGGTTGAACGCACCTTCGAGTTCGCGCCCGCTGCCGGTCACCGTGCGGGCGACATGGTTGAGGATCTCCTCCGAGATGTCGAGCGATTGATCGTCGGCCTTGGCGGTGGCAAGGCGCAGCTTGAGCATGCCGATCCGCATGGCGAAATCCGGCGCCGACATTTCGAGCGCGACGCCGCCGTTGAGGCGCGAGCGGACGCGGGGCTCCAGCGATTCCAGTTCCGACGGCGGCCGGTCGGCGGCGACCACCACCTGCTTGGCGCTGTCGAGCAGCATGTTGATCAGATGGCAGAATTCATGCTGGATCGACTTGCCTTGCAGGAACTGCATGTCGTCGATGATGAGGAGGTCGATGTCGCGCAATTGTTCCTTCAGCGTCAGCGCGTTGTTGTCGCGGATCGCGGTGGCAAACCGCCACATGAAATATTCGGCCGTGAGATAGACGACGCGCGATTTCGGATTCTGCTTCAGCGATTCCGCCGCGATCGCCTGCAGCAGGTGCGTCTTGCCCAGCCCCACCGTCGCGTGCAGAAACAGCGGATTGAAGCGCACCGCGCTCGACTGCGATTCCGCCACCGCCTTGGCGGCGGCGAAGGCCACCCGGTTCGACGGTCCTTCGATGAAGGAGCCGAACGTGTAGCGCGGGTCAAGCGGCGAACCGAGCACATTGTGCCGGAACTCGGTCTCGGCAGGCATTCCCGGGCGAGGTGCCGGTACCCGCTCCACCCTGCCGGGGGCCGCTGTTCCCGCGGCCAGCGCCGTTTGCGCCTGCCTGGTCATCTTGCGCGCCGGGGCCACTTCGGGCTCGACGCCGTTGCGCCCCGGGCGGGTAGCGGTGCGCACGACGATCTCGATCTTGAGGATTTCAGGATCCTCGTGTTTCCACAGCTCGGCGATGAGGTCGAGGTAGTGGCCGTTGATCCACGAGCGCAGGAAGGCGGTGGGCACCGAGATACGGACAATGCCCCGGGACGCCTCGGCGACCTTCATGCGCCCGAACCAGCTCGAATAGACTTCGGTTCCTAGACGCGCCTTCAACTGGGCCTTGACCCGGTCGAACTTTTGTTCCGCGTCGATGGAAGCCGACATAGCGTCCCCTCCGGTTAAGGTCCCAGGGAATGGGAGGTCGCCCGTAAGCTCCCTTTCGATGCCGCTCTGCATGATCGAGTTCCTTGTCCTTTTGTACCTTTTTCCGCCGGGAATGCGCCTCCTGCATCCATGTTTCCGGCGACCGTGTCCTCACAGCGACACCATCGCCGCCGCCGGCAGCTGATGTCGCCTCATTGTCGGGGAACCGGCGCCGGCTCCTCGGAGCCAGCCCGCTTTGGTCATGTCAGGGCAATACAATTCCGCCCGGCGAAACGCCGGCGCGTCATTGATCTGCCATGTACAATTACGCCATTCCCCTACCGTATCGAAAAGGCAAACCAAACCCGTACGCGGAGATGATCCGCGTCATGAATTCTGCCATTTTGTGCTGGCCGATTCAGGCTGGGTTAAGGGCCAACGGCCCGTCCCTCTCGATAGACAGACCTTAGCGAAATCGCTGTGGATAGGGCAAGGCCACGACTAACGGATTTTTAAGGAATGTGGTTAGCGCAAACGTGTTCGGAGCCTGCGTTGCACTGGCTTGTTTTGACAAACCCATTGTGATTCAAACCCTTTTCCGGCGAATGTGAAAAAGGCCGCGTCGCGCGAAATTTTATCAAATAATTTTCTTGACAGGCAATTGTCCCCCATCCCTCGCACCCGATGTGAACAAGCTGTGGATGACCGTCTGCAACCGTTTGAAAAATAAAGGCGATTTTCGACAGTTGATATTTTCGCCGTGAACGCTTTGAGCGGCTGCGCCTGTCAGCCGGCATGTATATGCCGGCAAAGCAATTCGAACTTCGAAATCGTGCGGGGTGTTGCTTGCGGGCTTTCTTTTTAAGTACTTGCCGGCAAACGAAAAAACCCGGCACGAGCGGCCGGGTCTGAAAAGGACAAGTTTAGTAAAGGTATATCAGCCCGGATATCCGGGTTAGGCCGACAACACCTTGAGGCGCTGGGCCAGGCGCGACACCTTGCGGGATGCCGTATTCTTGTGCACCACGCCCTTGCTCGCGGCGCGCATCAATTCCGGCTCAGCCACCTTGAAAGCAGCCTGCGCGGCCGCCTTGTCGCCCGAGGCGAGCGCCTCTTCGACCTGGCGGATGTAGGTCCGCACGCGCGAGCGGCGGTTCTTGTTGATCGCCGTGCGGCGGGCGATCTTGCGCGTTGCCTTTTTGGCCGAGGAGGTATTGGCCATGATGCCTCTCTTCTGATCTGGTGGGCGCATGCGGGATGCCGCAAGGCGCAAAAAACAAACGGGCAGCCACAGGGCCGCCTCGGTTGGTGCGGCTTATAGTTCAGCTTTTCCGGCGCGTCAACGCTGCTTCGCCTTCTTTTTGGGCCGCTGCTGTCGCTCGCTCCCGGCTGATGTCGTCGCCATCTACCAGTTCGAGAAATTTGGCTAGCGGTTCGAGAAATTTGGCTTCCGCTTATCGACAAAGGCCGCCATGCCTTCCTTCTGGTCATCGAGCGCAAACAGTGAGTGAAACAGCCGGCGCTCGAACCGCAGCCCCTCGGCCAGTGTCGTTTCATAGGCGCGGTTGACGGCCTCTTTCGCCATCATCACCGACGGCAGCGAAAAATCGGCTATCTTGGCCGCCGCCTTCAACGCCTCCTCGAGCAATTCGCCGGCGGGCACGACACGCGACACCAGGCCGCAACGCTCGGCTTCCGCCGCATCCATCATCCGTCCGGTCAGGCACATGTCCATCGCCTTCGACTTGCCGACGAAACGGGTCAGGCGCTGCGATCCGCCCATGCCCGGCATGACGCCGAGCGTGATCTCGGGCTGGCCGAACTTGGCATTGTCGGCGGCGATGATGAAATCGCACATCATCGCCAGTTCGCAGCCGCCGCCGAGCGCATAGCCGGCCACCGCCGCGATGACAGGCTTGCGCGCCCGGGTGAGCTCTTCCCAGCCGATAAAGAAATCCTGCACATAGGCGTCGACAAAAGAGATCGCCTGCATTTCCTTGATGTCGGCACCTGCCGCGAAGGCTTTTTCGGAGCCGGTGATGACCATCGCGCCGATGTCGGCATTCGCGCAGAAGCCGTTCACGGCCACGACCACGTCCGCCAGGACCTGCGAGTTCAGCGCATTGAGCGCCTTCGGCCGGTTCAGCGTGATCAGCCCTACCTTGCCGCGGGTTTCGACGATAATCGTTTCATAGGCCATGACTGTATCTCCTCACTCGGTCATCTCCTTGCATCAGGCGTCCAACTCACACCCTGGCACCTGGCTTACATCCCCACCTAAGTCACAACTGACAGGTCCGGCAATAGAAGGTGGAACGCCCGCTTTGCACGATGCGCTCTATATGGCCGCCGCAGCCGTGCTTGGGGCAGGCCTCGCCCTCGCGATCATAGACCGCGAACGAATGCTGGAAATAGCCCAGTGACCCGTCGGTCTGCACGTAGTCGCGCAGCGACGATCCACCGGCGGCGATCGCATCGGCGATCACTTCGCGGATTGCTTCGGCCAGTGCGTCGCGCTGCTGTTTGGCCTTCTTTCCAGGCTTTGCGATGGTGCCCGCCTCGCGCAACGGCGACAGGCCGGCGCGCCACAGCGCCTCCGACACATAGATATTGCCGAGCCCGGCGATCAGCCGCTGATCGAGAAGTGCTGCCTTTAGCGGCGACTTCCGGCCTTTCAGCAGCGAGGCGAGCAGCTCGCCGTCCAACGCATTGCCTGTCGGCTCGACGCCAAGCCCCGCCAGCATCGGATGCGTGTCAGGCGCTCCTTCGGAAAACAGCATGAAGCCGAAACGGCGCGGATCGTTGAAGGTCACCCGGGACCGGGCGCCTTGGGGAGAGACGATATGGAAGACCACATGGTCGTGCACCGCGGCCTTCGGGCGCTCATGATAAAACGCGCCCAGCATTTCGCTGCTTTCGGGCGTGTCATCAGACGTTTCGATGCGGAACGAGCCCGACATGCCGAGATGGCAGATCAGCACCGGACCGCCTTCCAGGTGCATCGTCAGGTATTTGGCCCGGCGGCCGAGCGCCGTAATCGTCTTGCCGGTCAGCCTCTCCAAAAAATTCTCGGGAAACGGAAAGCGCAGGTCGGGCCGGCGCGCCTCGACGCGGGCGATGCGGGCGCCTTCCAGAACCGGCTGCAGGCCCCGCCGCACCGTTTCGACCTCAGGCAACTCAGGCATGGCCGCCTATCGCTTTATAGAAGGAGGCGCCGTGACGGCCGCGTGCCAAGCCAAGATGCTCGGCGACGGTTTCACCGATGTCGGCGAATGTCGCTCTCAGCCCGATGTCGCCGCCAAAGCCCGGTCCGGTGCCGATCACCGGAATGCGTTCGCGCGTATGATCGGTGCCGTGCCAGGTCGGATCGTTGCCATGGTCGGCCGTGAGGATGAGAAGGTCGCCTTCCCTGAGCCGTGCAAGCGCCTCCGGCAGCCGCCGGTCGAAGGCCTCGAGCGCAGCGGCATAGCCGGCAACGTCGCGCCGATGGCCGAACTCGGTGTCGAAATCGACGAAATTGGCGAAGACGAGGTCGCCGTCGCCCGCGTCATCCATCGCGCCGAGCGCCTTGTCGAACATCGCCATGTTGCCGGCGGCCTTGCGCACTTCCGAAATGCCGCGATGGGCGAAGATGTCGCCGATCTTGCCGACCGCGATGACCCGGCTGCCGCGCGCCGTCAGCCGGTCGAGCAGGGTCGGTTCTGGCGGCGGCACCGAATAGTCCCGGCGGTTGTGCGTCCGTTCGAAGCTGGCGGCGGTTTCGCCAATGAAAGGCCGCGCGATCACCCGTCCGATGTTCAGGGGATCGACCAGCCTGCGCACCACCTTGCAGAATTCGTAGAGCCGCTCCAAGCCGAAGTGAACTTCATGCGCGGCGATCTGCAGGACGGAGTCGACCGAAGTGTAGCAGATCGGCTTGCTGGTGCGGACATGCTCCTCGCCGTACCGCTCGATGATCTCGGTGCCCGGAGCATGGCAATTGCCGAGAATGCCCGGCACCTTTCCTTCGCGAATGATCGCTTCGGTCAGGTCGGCTGGAAAGGCGGGAACCGTGTCCGGGAAATAGCCCCAGTCGAAGCGGACCGGCAAGGCAGCGATTTCCCAATGGCCTGACGGCGTGTCCTTGCCGCTGGAAATCTCCTGCGCCGCGCCGTGGAAGGCGGAGGCAAGCAGGCCGCCGCTGTCGAAGCAGAATCCTGTCGCGGTTTTCGCCGCGTGCGCCAGGCCGAGCGAGAGCATGTTGGGTACGAAAAGCGGGCCTTTGCGCAGCCCCTCGCGATCCGCCCGGCCTTCCGCGCAGGCTCGAGCGATGTGTCCGAACGTGTTGGAACCGGTGTCGCCATAGCGCTCGGCGTCGGCCGCGCCGCCGATGCCGAAGGAATCGAGAACAAAAAGGAAGGCGCGCGCCATTGCAGGGGATCATTATTATCGTTTGTCTGTCCGCCCAGACATAGGCGGCCGCGCCGCCATTGGCAATTCGGAACCAGACGGCTGTGTGCACATCCGGGCGCGATGGTAGAATTGTCGCCGGCATCGGCGTGGATCGACGAAAACGAGAGGGAACTCACATGCGACATGCAAGGAATCCGCGGCTATCGTGCGCCTGGTGTCAGGCCGATAGCAATGGCGATCGGGCGCCGTCGTTTCAGCAGGCGTCGCAGGTAATGATCGGGCTCCTGCGGGGCCTGAGAAAATAGGTTTCGCCCATCGATATCGAGTTGAAAGCCGAAGTGAAGCCAAGCCGCTTTTCACTGTCCGCCGACCAGGTGATGATCGGCTGGTATGCCAGGTTGCTTTCGACGCGAACGAGAAACGTGCCCTTGACGTTGAGCTGCGGTGCAACCGTGGTGATGGAGTTCTTGGCGGCGCCCGCGCGGGAAGCGCCCCCCCCCCAAATTGGGGGGCCCATTTCCCGCACAGGCGCGACTAGACGCCTCTCCTGTTTCCCCAGAGCAAAAGGT